>JBAXXD010000021.1:0-46397 GCA_037128135.1 Verrucomicrobiia bacterium | reverse complement strand
GTCCTCCGTCACTACGGGTATTTCCGAAAAAAATTCCGTGCGATGCTTGCTGGCATTGCGGCGGAGAACCCGTCGGCGGTCGTGCTGGTGGACTATCCGGGATTCAACCTCCGGCTTGCGAAGGCGCTGCGCGCATCGGGCTTCGGAGGGAAGATCCTGTATTACATCAGCCCGCAAGTCTGGGCGTGGAACCGGGGCCGGATTCCGAAAATGGCGAAGATCCTTGATCTGATGATCTGCGTTTTTCCCTTCGAGGCCCCGATGTATGAGGCGAGCGGGCTGCACACCGTCTTTGTCGGACACCCGTTGCTCGAGGCGCTCGCAAACGAACGCCTCACGGCCCCGCGCGAACCCGGCCTCGTCGGGCTTTTCCCCGGCAGCCGCGAACGCGAGGTCAAAAGGATTTTTCCGGTCATGGTCGCGGCGGCGGAGATCATCCGGCGGTCGGTCCCCTCGGCGCGCTTCGAGGCGGCGGCCGCCAGCGAACCCCTCGCCGCACGCATGCGCGAGATGGCGCCCGGGATCACGGTGCGGACAGGATCCGCGCACGAGCTGATGCAGCGGGCCACCGCCGGGATCGTCTGCTCGGGGACCGCGACCCTCGAGGCCGCATTCTTCGGGCTCCCGTATTGCCTGGTTTACAAAATCGCTTGGCTGACATTCGAGATCGGACGCCGGCTCGTGGACGTGGACGGGCTCGGAATCATCAATATCCTCAACAACTACCGCCTCAACCCGCCTCCCGATCCGAGGCTTCCCGCCGCGCCCGCGCCGCATCTCGTGCGCGAATTCATCCAGGATCGGGCGACTCCGGAGAATATCGCCACCGAGACGGCCCGCCTCCTCCAGGATCGCGATGCCCGCGATGCGCTGTCCGCCGAACTTCTGAAAATCACGGCGTCGCTCGAAGCCATCGGATCCTCGCGCCGTGCGGCCGCGGCGCTCCTTGCGGCAGCCGCGCCATTTCCGGACGGAGGCAAATGAGCCCGGCGGCGCGGATTGCGCTGGCATGCCGGTTGTGTTCTTGCGATCCTCGCCCATCTTTGCGAAAGGTTTAAGAATCCCACGGTTTGAATCATGAAATTCCGGTCTGAACAAGCGGGAGCGGCTCCGTTGTATTTCAACGTGACGTCGTTCGTGGACATCTTGATGGTGCTGGTGATCTTTATGCTGGTTTCGTGGACCACGGCCCGCATCGAGTCGGATGTGGGGATCCGCCTGCCCACCTCCAGTTCCTCGGCGCCGAGGAATCCCGCGCCGGCGCCCGTGATCATCAATGTCCGCGTGGATGGCACGATGGCGGTGAACCAGAAGGAGATCAGCGACGGGGATCTGATCCAAATGCTCGGGCGGTTGGTGAAGTTGCAGCCGGCGCAGGTGGCGGTCGTCCGCGCGGATCGCTCCGTCGCCTACGAGCGGGTGCTGAAAGTTTTGGATTATTGCCGCGAGGCGGGGATCACGCAGGTCGGCTTCAGCGCGCTGATGCCCTCGAAAAAGGGCGGATAGTTTTCGCGCAGCACGCCCACCCTCGCCGGGGCGCATCTCCGAGAATTGCAGATGCGGCCGCTCGTTGTCGCCTTCTCGACCAGTCAATGTCCACAGGGGAAATATGGCGACAGACCGCCGCTACAGTTGAAGGATTCGCCCGCCCTCGTCGGGCGCATGCGCGTTCTTCCGGACTTGGCATGATGGTTGCTTGATGAGCTGTCGTAAGCCTTCGGGCTTTCAACAAAACACACACCATGATAAAATCCAAACCAATACTGGCGACCCTGGCTGCCGCGCTTCTTGCGGCCGGGGCATTTGCAGTTCCCATTGCGGCGTTTGCGCAGGACGCCGCACCATCCGCTGCCTCACTGGCGGCTCCAACCCTCGACCAGCGCGTCGCCATCCTGGAGGCTTACCTCACGAACAGCGACCCCAGCGCGGCGTTGAAAACCGCCAAGGACAAGGACGGAGCTCCGGCCCTGCCCGAGTCGCTGGCGAAACCGGATGATCTCGCCAAGCTCGTGCCCACCGCAGTCACCTCCGGCCCCGGCCACGCGGGCTGGATGATGACCGCGGCCGCACTGGTGCTGTTCATGACGCTGCCCGGCCTCGCGCTGTTTTACGGCGGCCTGGTCCGCGAGAAGAACGTCCTCTCGGTGCTGGGGATGTGCTTCGGCATCGCGGGCATGGTGACCATCCTGTGGTGGGCGGTCGGATACAGCCTGGTGTTTGGATCGAGCTTCGGGAGCCCGTATCTCGGGGGCACCGAGTTCTTCTTCCTGAACGGCGTCACCTCCGCACCGAACACGAACTACGCGTATTGGGTTCCGCAGAGCGTGTTCTGCATCTACCAGCTCACGTTCGCGATCATCACCCCGGCGCTCATCTTCGGGGCCACGGCGGAGCGGTTCAAATTCATCCCGCTCATGGTCTTCACATTTCTGTGGATGTTCGTGGTTTACTTTCCGCTCGCGCACATGGTGTGGGGCAGCACCGGCCTGATGAACGGCGTCTGGAATGCCGACGCGAAGATCCCGGCGATCGACTTTGCCGGCGGCACGGTGGTGCACATGTCCTCAGGCTGGTCGGCGCTCATCCTGTGCCTGATCCTCGGAAAGCGCATCGGGTTCGGCAAGGAGCCGATGCCTCCGCACAGCATGGTTCTTTGTATGGTCGGCACCGGGATGCTCTGGGTCGGCTGGTATGGTTTCAATGCCGGCAGCGCGGTGGCCGCCGACGGAGTGGCGGCAAACGCCTTCCTCACGACAACGCTGGCCACCGGGGTCGCCTCGTTCGTGTGGGCGCTCTCGGAGCTGATCTTCAAAGGGAAGCCCAGCATTCTTGGTTTCTGTTCGGGCGCGGTCGCCGGCCTGGTCGTGATCACGCCCGCCTGCGGGTTCGTCAACGCGAGCGGCGCGGTGATTATCGGCGTGGTGGCCGGCTTCGTGCCGTTCCTGGCCGTGACCTACCTCAAGAAGCTCATCGGCTACGATGATGCGCTCGATACGTTCGGCGTCCACGCGGTGGGTGGAACCATCGGGGCGTTCCTCACCGGAGTCCTCGCCGACCCGGCGGTCAACGCCAACCTGATCAGCGATGCCTACGCGGCCAAGAACGGCCTCAAGGCGGCGGTCGAGGGGCACACGCTCTGGATCGCGCAGCTTCAGGCGATCGGTATCACCTGGATTCTGGCCGTGGCCGGCACGGTGGTCATCGGTTTTCTGCTGAAGTTCGCGCTCGGTCTCCGGCCCACGGCGGAAGCGGAGTTCGCCGGACTCGACATCTCCGACCATGGCGAAGAGGGCTACATCTACAACAAATAACTTGGCTGTCGAAAATCCAACACTATGAAAAAAGTCGAAGCAATCATCAAGCCGTTCAAGCTGGAAGAAGTCAAAGACGCGCTCGCCGACCTCGGGATCGAGGGCATGACGGTGAGCGAGGTCAAAGGGTTCGGAAGGCAGAAGGGACATACGGAAATCTACCGCGGCAGCGAATACACGGTGGACTTTCTTCCGAAGATCAAAATTGAAGTCGTGCTCGCCGACGCCTCGCTGGAAGCCGCGCTGGCGGCGATCGTGAAGGCGGCGAAGACCGGAAAGATCGGGGACGGAAAAGTCTTCGTGTCGCCGGTCGAGGAGGCGATCCGGATCCGCACCGACGAGAGCGGCGAAAAGGCCGTTTAAGCCGAGCCTGGAAAAATCAAGTAAAACCGCAGGGCGGCGGGGGAGAAAATAATCCCCCGCCGCTTATGCGGTTTTTTTATTGGCGCGGGACGAGCGGAAGGTTGCCTGCGGTGGCAAACTGAATATCCTTGCGAGCATGACGAGGGCTCAAGCGAACACCAAAGCCTTTCCCGTGACCTGGAGAGAGGGATGGGTTGCCGCGCTCGCGTTGGTTTGGGTTCTGGCGGTGCGCGTGCCGTGGCCGGAGTGGATGCTCAACCCCCAATACCAGTATGCGCTGGCGGTGCCGTTTCTCTCGGCCGTTTTTTTTGCCCTGCGGTGGGGGGATCGTCCGGCTCCGCGCCCCGGGAGCGGGGCTCCGGCGGCCGTGGCGTGTGGCGTTCTCGGGATTTCCACGTTGCTGCTCGGCGCCGTGCAGCCGGTCTTCGAGGCCAATCCGGATTGGCGCTTGCTGTCGCTGCTGGCGTTGTCGGCAGGGGCGGCATGGACCCTGAGCGTTGTGTTTTTTGCGGGCGGGCTTCCGTGGGTTTCCCATTTTGCCTTTCCGGCGGCCTTCCTGCTTGTCGGCATCCCGTGGCCCCGCAACGGGGAGACGGAGATCATGAATGTGCTCATGCAGGCCAACTCGGGAATCGTCGTGGAGGTGCTGCATTGGTGCGGATACGCGGCCCGGAGGCAGGGGAATCTGATCCTGCTTTCGGGCGGCCTGCTCGGAGTGGAGGAGGCGTGCAGCGGGATCCGCTCGCTGCAGAGCGGGATCGTTGCCGCGCTGGCTTACGGCGAGCTGATCCGTCTGGGCCTCGGGATCCGGTGCGTTTTGATCGGGGTGGCCATCGGGGCCACGCTGCTGGGCAATATGTGCCGTGTCATTCTGCTTTCCCTCCTGGCAACCGGCCGGGGAGTCGCGGCCATGGAAGGCTGGCACGACTCCGCGGGGCTGGTGATCCTGGTGGGAACGATCCTCGCCATCGGTGTTGTGGCCTCGCTTCTGGGAGGCGGCAGGGCCGTCCCAAAAACCCATTCCGCCTCGGGCGGGTTCGCGCCTCTGGCCCGCTGGAGCCCGCTTCTGCTGGTTTCGGCGGCAGTCCTCGCGGCCTCTTGGGCCGGCACGGAAGCGTGGTTCCGCTCGCATGAAAATCCGGAGGAAAACCGTGTGGAATGGAGGCTGGCCCGCAGGTCGCCCGCAGGGGGCGCGAAGGATGTCAAAGTGCCGGAGCAAACGCTCGACATCCTGCGCTTTCCCGAGGGGTTTTCCGAGTCCTGGAGGGATGAGTGGGGCCTGCGCTGGCAGGCGTTTTACTTCCGCTGGGAGCCCGGCAAGGTCGGCTCCCAGGTGACGCGCACCCACCAGCCGGCCGTCTGCCTCGGGGCAACCGGCATGACTCTCGAGCAAACCTATGAGCCGCTGGTTTACGAAAAGGACGCCTTGCGCATCCGGATCGATGCCTACCGGTTCAAGAAAAACGGCAGGCCGCTTTATGTTTTTCACTCCATCAGCGAGGACTATTCCCAGCTCGGCGATATTCCGCCGTCTGGAGGAATATCCCTCAAGGGCCGCTTTGACGCGGTGCGGGAGGGCCGCCGCAACCGCGGCCAGCGGATGCTGGAACTTGTCACATGGAACGCCGAGAGCTACGAGAAGGCGGAACAAGGCTTGCGGGCGGCCCTCGATAGAAATATTCTCTTCGGAAAAGCAGACGGTCCATGAAATTGCCACCCCCGCCCCGCGAACCCGAAGACCGGGATTCCCCGCAGCCGGCCTCGCCCGGCCAGGAATCGCGGCAGCCCGCGATCGGCGGGCCGGATCTCTCTTCCTACAGCGAAGAGGCAGAGATCGCGCCTCCCTCCTTTTGGAAACGTGTGGCGACCGGCAGGGCATGGAAGGTCATCGCGGTCGCAGTCGTTCTGGTTGTCATCCTCGTGCTCGTCTTCCCGCCGGTCTACCGGGAGGCCAAGGCAAAACGCGCACTGGGCATCCTCGCAGCAGCAGAAGAAGAGATGAAACACGGCGGGATGGCGGCCGCCCGGGAAAAATTTCAGACGGGGTTTTCGATGGCGCCCGGGGATCCTCGGGTGATCAGAATTCTCACGCGCTACAATGCGACGGCCGGGGATCCCGCTTCGCTCCGGACGATGACCAGCTGGCTTGAGGCCGGCTCCGCTACGCCCGTCGAGTGCCTCGCCCTGGCAGGCGTCGCGATCAATAGAAAAAACTCCGCCCTGGCCAAGCAGGCGCTCGACGCGCTGCCGGAAAATCTTCCGCCGGAGCTCGATGCCATCCGATTCCTCACGACGGCGAACTTGCTCGCGAACGAAGACCGGCTCTCCGAGGCGGCCGGAGTGCTCCGCAAGGCCTCGCTTCCCGAGTCGCAGATGCGTCGCATCCGGCTGGTGCTGGGAACCCTTCTGCTGCGGGCATCCCCCGAAACCGTCGAAGAGGGACGCCGCGTCCTCGAGAACCTCGGGGAAGGCGATGACGACGACGGCCTTTCCGCCCTCCGTCAACTGGCCGCTTTCCAGCTCTCGACCGGCCGACAGCAGGGAAACGAGCGACTCCTCAGCCACCCGCTTCACACGTATTCGGATCTTCTTCTCTGCACGCAGATCCTTCTCGGGCAGCCGGACGCCAACCGGGAGAAAATCATCGGGGGACTGATTGCGGACGCCCCGAGCCTCGACATCAAAGATCGGGTCGCTCTCGCGCGCTGGCTCCTGACCCTGCAATCCCCGGACCTTGTGCCGGGGCTCTTTTCCCGCGAGGAGCTGACCTCCAGCGAGGCCGCCCTCCTCACGGTTGCCGACGCGCTGGCCGCCCAGGGGCGGTGGAAGGAGATCCGCGAGTTCCTCGTCGCCGAAAAGCGGCCTCCCCTCGACGAGGCGATCCGCCAACTCTTTCTGGCCAGAATCTCCCAGCAACTCGGTGACGAAGACGACGCCGAGACCCACTGGAAGGCCATCCGCCAGGAACTTGATCTTTCCTCGACAGAAACGATCCGCTTGGTCGCCGGTTATGCCTTGCAAAGCGGACAGACCGAACGCGCCCACAGGACATTCCAATTTCTCGCCGAACGAAAAGACGCGACCCCGGAGGATTTTGTCAACCTGATCCGAAGCGCCCCACGGAATGCGCCCGCCGCGCAAACCCTCGCGCTTTATGATGCGTTTCAAGCCGCCTACCCGAACATCTCGGAAATGCGGAGCGACCGCGCCTACCTTTCTCTCCTCGCCGGCCGCGACATCGATGCCTGCTATGCAACCGCCACGGAACTCTCCGAGAAGAATCCGGAGTATTTGTCCTACCTCTCGGTGCTCGCACTCGCCGAACTCCGGCGCGGCCGTCCTGCCGATGCCGACCGGCTGTATGACGGCCGCTCGATTTCCTGGAACGAAGCACACAGCAACTTCAAGGTCGTCCGGATCGCAGTTCTCGAGGCGAACGGACGCTCCGCAGAAGCCGAAGCCCTCCGCGCCACCCTCAACCCCGCCGCTCTCAGACCGGAAGAATCTGACCTGATCAAAATCAGGCGGTAGCGGGGGTGATTGATTTCTTATGGCCGTCATTGGAATCACCGGCAGCATGGCCTCGGGAAAATCCTCTTTGCGGGATCTGCTGGCTCCTCTCCTGCCGGCCGGGACGCTTGATGTGGATCTGATCGCGCGGGGTTTCTTGGAGAGCGATCACGGCGTTGCCGTGCGCGTGAAGGCGGAGATTTCCCCGCGCGCCTACCGGCCCGATGGATCCGCGGATCGCCAGGAAATCCGCCGGATCATCTACAGCGACCCGGCGGCCAAGTCCCGGCTGGAGGCGATCCTGCACCCGCTGGTCCGCGAATCCTGGACGGAGGCGGCATCGCGCGCGCGCCAGGAGCGCCGGCATCTCCTCGTCGATATCCCGCTTTTGTTCGAGACGGACGCCGACGCGCATTTTGATTGGATCATCACCGTCGCCTGCTCGCCGGAGGTCCAGAATGCGCGGCTGGCCGCGCGCGGCATGGATCCGGACCTCGCGCGGAGCATCCTCGCCACCCAGATGCCGGTCGCTGAAAAAATTTCCCGATCCACGCAGGTGATCTGGAACGATGGGTGCCTCGGGACGCTGGAGGCCCAGGCGGGAGAGTTTGCCGCGCTGGTCGCGGGAAGAGCTTGAGGAGGAGCCCGCAAGATGCCGGTGAATCCCGCGTCTCCCCGGGACACCGCTTTGCAGGGCTTGAGGCTTTTCGTTCGACTCCACCCCGGATCTGCCTACCTTCCCAGTCATGAGATTTGTTGACCAGATTCGCATCCATGCCAAAGCCGGCGACGGGGGCAACGGATGCTGCAGCTTTCGCAGGGAAAAATTTGTGCCGCACGGCGGGCCGGATGGCGGGGACGGCGGCCGGGGAGGGGACATCATTCTTCAGGCCGACCACGACACCGACAATCTCGTCGCGCTCTTTTTCGAGCCCTTGGTGCGTTCCGGACGCGGAGGGCACGGCAAGGGAAAGGGCAAGCACGGCCGCAGCTCGGAGCACACCGTCGTCAAGGTGCCGGCCGGCACGATCATTTACCGCGCTGGCCGCCAGCAGGGGGATCCGGTCGAGGAGGAACCGATCGCCGACCTCACAGAAAACGGACAGCAGTTCCTCCTCTGCAAGGGGGGGGATGGAGGAAAAGGAAACACCCATTTCAAAAGCTCGACGAACCGCGTGCCTCGACAGCACACCAAGGGCTACCCGGGCGAGGAGGGCTGGTTTTCCCTTGAGCTCCGCACCATCGCCGATGTCGGCCTCGTCGGATATCCCAACGCCGGCAAGTCCACCCTCCTCGGCGCCATCTCCGCCGCCCATCCGAAAACCGCACCCTATCCCTTCACCACTCTCCACCCGGTCATCGGCGTCGTCGACCTCCCGGAATACCGCCGCATCACGGTCGCCGATATCCCAGGCCTCATCGAGGGAGCCCACGAAAATAAAGGCCTCGGCCACGAGTTCCTGCGCCATATCGTCCGCTGCAAAATGCTCCTCTTCGTCCTCGATATGGCCGGCAGTGAAGGACGCTCCCCGATCGCCGATTACCAGTCCCTCCGCAAGGAACTCAAACTCTACGATCCCACTCTCCTGAAAAGGCCGTTCGCTGTCATCGCGAACAAAGCGGATCTCGCGGAGTCCGCGGAAAACGCCTCGGCGTTCCGGGCGAAATTTCCCAAGGTTCGCCTCATCGAGATCTCCGCGCTGGAGAAGTCCGGTCTCGAAAAAATCTTCCGGAAAATTGCCCCGCTTCCTGACCGTTGATCCCGGGTTTCCTGGGGCGGAACGGGCGCCTCAATTGTTCCGGATGGGCGTCAGGACGATCTCGATGCGGCGGTTTTTTGCGCGGTTTTCTTCGGTGTCGTTCGGGGCAACCGGGCGGGTGTTTGCGAAGCCTGCGGCGCTGAGGCGCCCGGAGGGTATGGCGGCGGATTTTTCGAGGTAGCGCACGGCGCTGGTCGCGCGGCTGGCGGAAAGCTCCCAGTTGCTCGGATAGGTTTCCCGAAGCGCTCCGGTAATGGCCACGTCGTCCGTGTGACCCTCCACGCGGATTTCCTGGTCGCCAGCGGCAGCCACCGCAGCGGCGAGCTTGTTCAGAAGATCCTGTCCGCCGGGCAGCAGATCGACCGAGCCGGAGTCGAAAAATATTTTGCTGGCGACGTTCACTTTGAGGCGTCCTTCCAACTGCGAGATGACCACGTCCTTGCTCTCCAGAGCCTTCTTCAGATTTTCCTCGAGGGCCTTACGGGCTTCCAATCCCGCCTGCGCCTCCGCGGCTTTCTGCTTCGCGGCGGCGATCGCGGCCCGGTCGGATTCCGTTTTTTGGCGTTCCTGGGAAAGTGCCGCGTCGGCCGCTTCCTTTTCCTTGCCGAGCGCGGCGACCTGAATTTTTAGCGGCCCGTTTTCCTTCTGCAGCACTGTCAGCCGGCCCGCAAGGCTCTTCAGCTCTTCGCGATCCTGTCCGCCCTTGTAAAAAAGGTACCCGGCCGTCCCCCCCAGGGCGACCACCAGGGCAAGTAGAATGGCGGGTGCAAACTTCACGGGACTGTCAGATGTGGGGTTCATATCGGTATCTTCCTGCACGCGGATGAGTGAAAATCTGTTGAGATGCCATAACTATCAGACCATCCGGGGAGGTTTGGCAATGACAGATTTTTCGTCTACCCGGTTTGGATGAGCGCGCGGTTTTTTGCAAGGTAGGCCGCGCCCGAATAGACGGTGAGGATGACGGTGAGGGAGACGAGCCCGTCAGTGCCGAGTTCCCAGGCCAGCGTGAGCCACGGGCTGGAATCCCATTCGCCGATGGCGAGGAGGAGGAGGAAGCAGATGATCGAGATCATCTGCCAGGCAGTCTTGTGCTTCCCGAGCCTGTCCGCTGGCATGACGACGCCTTTGGAGGCCGCGAGCGACCGCAGCCCGGTGATCAGAAATTCCCGGCTGATGATCACGATGACCGCCCAAGCGGGAAACTTCCCGATCGCGCAGAGGCTGATAAAGGCCGAGGCCGTGAGAATTTTATCGGCGAGCGGATCCATGAGCTTTCCGAAGTCCGTGATGAGCGCGTGCCGCCTGGCGATCACTCCGTCCAGATAGTCGGTGGCCGTCGCAATCAGAAAAATCGCAAGCGCCACGGTGAAGCGCCCGGGGATCCCGACCGTAAAGCAGCACACGAACGCCGCGGTCAGCCAGAGCCTCGAAACGGTCAGCCTGTTCGGCAGGTTCATGGCGGAAAAAACAGGTTCATGCAACGGATCAGGGAAGCATAAGTCGGCGGGCGACCGCCTGCAAAACCATAAATGGAAATTATTCCCGCGCAGAAAAATTTCACAAAAAATCAGGTATAGGACAGCATATGACCTACACCGTGGCGCAGGATGCTCCGCGTTATGAACATCAAATCGCTCCGCAAAATCATCTGGAATGCCAGGCGTCCGGGCCGCCCGGTGCATCAGCAGCTCGAGTTCCACCTCCCGTCCTCCAAGCTCAGCCGCGCCGACCTCGAGGTGCTCGACGGCCTGCGCCGGCTTCGGGAAGACCTTTCGCGGGAGTGAGCGCGCCGGGCGTGAGAGCCCGGAGCACGGCTTGGCCGCATCTGTTTCCGGTGCCCGGGTGGGCCGCGCGGGCCCTGCGTTTTCCGGATCGCTCCGCCAACTCCTCGAAGCCCTTCCGGGCAGCGTGCGAGCGTCCGTCTCTGCGGATCCGCGAACGGGCGCGGCCGATTTTGAGGCTGGAAATTTGCTGTCGCGGAAATTTTCTTGCCCGGTGGCTTGCCCTGCCCGTAGGATACCAGATTCCTGCAACGATACAGGCATGGCCCACGCTGATCCCGTTCACTTGCTCCGCTTTTTTGGCTTCCTCACGCGCGAAGTCCGGCGGGTCAAGAAAACGGGTTGTCAGCGGAAGGCCCCGACCGGCTCGTTGCGAGTCAATTCAGAACAAAGTCCGGGTTGGTAGCTCAATGGTAGAGCAGCGCCCTTTTAAGGCGTTGGTTGAGGGTTCGAGTCCCTCCCAACCCAAACCTGTTTCCCATCGGGAAACCGCATCAATACAGGGTTTTCGGGCTTTTCGTGCTCTTTTTTGAGAGACATGGAAAAACACCAAATAACACCGTTTAGCGGTTTTAATTGGCACTTTATTGGCACTGGATTGGCACCGAAAAGCGGCAAAAGCCGAACCAGTTCGGTTTTTCAAGCCGCGCCATAGCAGGAATCAAAGCCGGAATTCAAAAAGAATCAACCGCGCCACGGCAGGAATCAAGAAACGAAAAGGCCCGCCCTGTTTCCAAGGCGGGCCGGTTCGGTGGCGGGGAGTCAGGCGAGAGCGGATTGACGCTCCGCGAGAAGTTCGGCGGACACGTCCTTTATGACGCGGCGGAGAATTTTTCTCCATGTCGTTCCTTGGGCTTTTGCGTCGGCCTCAAGTTTCTTGAATGAAGCCAGGGACTCGGTTGACTCGCCAATCAGTTCCCTGGTGCCCCATGCCCGATATTGAATGGTGACGGTTCCGGCATCCTTGCGGGTGCCCTGTTTTGTGTGCGATGTGGTTTTCATCGCGTCCAATTGTTCACACGCTCGGCGGCAGGGAAGCAAAATCTGGATGGGTGTTTTTGGCGGAAGTGCTTACTTTTTGATTAACAAAAAAGCGCGCACGATAGACGGCTGTGGGTTTTCGACCCTCCGCCGCCGAAACTTTCTTCGTTTTTCTTGACTTAAATCAAACCGAAATTCAAACGGAATCATCCCCACGATAGGCGGGAATCATTTTGACTCCCGCAGGAATCAAATGGCTCTGGTGACTGTTCGACAAATTGCCTCCCGCCTCGGTGTCTCGCCGTCAACCGCATGGAGGTGGTCGCGCCGGGGCCGGTTCGGGCCTCCGGTGCGGGAGGGTGCCGACCGTTGGCTTTTCGAGGATGACGGGTGTCTTGCCCTGTGCATCGAGAATGTCCGCCCTCGGGGTGCGCGTCCGGCTCGCGTGTGGAACACGACCGCCAAGAATTTCCACTTCCAACGAATTGCGAAGATCGTGTCTGGCGAGGTTCCCGCCGACACTGAAGACCGGATGCTGGCGGCAACGCTGCTGTCGGTGGCCGCTCGGCAGCACCAGCGGAGAGCGAAGGGAATGGAGAGCACGGCCACGGTGTCGGCATGGCGGGCGGTGCCGATGATGCTGGCGAAGTCCCGCGCCGGGGATCCACGGGTTCCCGATATGCTGCTGGCGGCGGCTGCGGAGTTGACGGCGGAATCCGGCAATACCACGACCGCGGCCGCTCAATAAAAACGCGATACAGGCGATCCTACGCGCACGCTTTTTCAGCTTTTCGCCTGCGAGCGGACAAACGGGCGATTTCCCGCCGACGTTCCAAGTTCGCTGCAATCCACCGCGCATGCCAGGCTTTTTGAACCGCCGATTTTTCCTCCGCTGTTTTCCTGATTATCGGATGCTCTTTACGGAAAAGTGCCCGCTTCTCTGCCGCCTTTGCGAGAATTGTCTCCCGATGCTTCCGGTAATATCGGGCCGCATTTTTGCGCTTGTTGGGACGGGTCTTCATGGCCTCAGTCAACGAGCTCTTCGTTGTGGATCTCCGGGGCGTCCGCCAAACCGATAATCCTGCTGGCGTGATCGTCGGGACGGTGCAGGCGGAGCACGTCTGCGAACACGCGGTCTAGCCGGTCGGACTGCTCGTCATCCAAAGTTTCAAGATCGTCTCGAATGGATCTCATGTTTCAGAAAAGAAAATGCCGGGGCCGTGCGTCATGGTCGGCTCCCGGCTCCCGGCAACGCCCGAAGAAAACAGGAAAAACCTTACCTGTCTGGCGGGTGACGGCGGGAATCCCAAAGTCATGGAATGGTCAGCACGCCAGCCAAAGCCTGCCGCAGGTTCGGCACCGCGTAGGGCGTGATGCTCTGATCGAGCAACTGGATTCTGCGGGCCACGAGTGCCAGCAAGCCGGGGCTCGGGCTGTATCCCAGCGCAGTGGAATCGTCGTAGAATTTCGCCCATCCAGCGTGTGCTTCACGCTCGGCGGTGACGCGTGCGGAAATCTTTTCCTTGAGCATTTCGCCAGCGAGGGCGAACACGCCAAGCACTGCCGGACGGCACTGGTCATCGAAGAATGCTTTGACTGCTCTTTTGGCTGAATTCTTGCCAATGCGCCGAAGCTCGGGGGCGGCTGCTGCTTGTGCCACCACGGCCTCAGGCAGCGGCTCGCCGGGGTGCGCCTCGATCCAATCGGAAATCACGCGCTGCTGGCTCCCCGGCAGTTCGTTGGCGGTTTCGAGCGCAGCGGTGAGCTTGTCGCAGGTCGCTTGCAGGGAGACCAGCGTCTTGGTCTTTGGCTTGGATAGTAGGTCGCCGGTCATGGACTCGATGTTCGCGGGGCGCGCAAAATGCAGCCCAGTGTTCAGCGGCAAATCGGCTTCCGTCAAGACCTGCTCCCGGTGGCTCGCGACGGGCGGCAGCGTCGAACTGGGCGACTCCTGCGGGGCGTCGAGTTTTTGAATCCGGCGGTTTATTCCTTCGATGTCGAGTTCGGGAACGATGATGGTGGTGGTCATATTTTTATTTGTAAATCTGGTTGTATTGGCTGGTGAGTGCTGCCAAGCGAGCGCGGCGGGCGGGGTCGCAGGCTGTCCGCTGCTGCGGTGCTCGGCGCGCGGCTGGCGCGGTGACGGGCCACAAAAGCAGGGCCGTGTTCGCATAGTCGCGGGCAATCTCGAAAGACTCTTTCGCCAACGCGGAAATCTCCGGGTCGCCGCAGTTCGCGAGTGTTTTTGCGGCGTCGGTCTTGAGACAAATCGAAAGGCTTGCAACGACCGTTTTCACGGCGTCGAGGGCTTCGACAATCGGGCCAGCTTGTGGCGTTTTTCTGTGGTGCATCAGTCCGGCGAGAACCGTTCGGGCTGCTATCAGTGCGGGCGTGTGTGGTGTGGGCATATTATTTTTTGGCAAAGTGTTCGCGAGCGGCCTTTACGTCGCGCACGGAAAAGAGAACCGGAGCGTTGGCGGACTCTCCACACCGGCCAGCAACCGCCAGCTTCCCGGCTTGGACTTCGCGGAGCAAACGCACGACTGGCACGTTGCAAATTCGCGCCACGGCACTGGCGGAAATAAACGATCCAGCGGCAAGTGCGGCGGGTAGTGATGAGCTCATGCAAATGAAAACCGTGTCAAACGCGTTGCGTGTGCCGGACGGGTGAAATCGGCAAATGTAAAACGGTTTTACAATTCACTCCGCGCGCACAGGGAGGAGCCATCGGCGGGAGTGACCCATTGTTCACTTGCTCCATTCACTCCGCGCGCACAGGGAGGTGCCTTCGGAGTCCAACATGTTGGACTTTTCCAATTCTATTCACTCCGCGCGCGGGGGAGGTGCCGAGCAAGTCCCCATTTGGGGACTCCGCTATTTCATTCACTCCGCGCGCGCGGGGAGGTGCCACGGGCACGGCTCGCTGTAGATCTCGCGAATGAATTCCCGCAGCTTCTCCGCTCCCGGTGACAATGGCCGGGGCGACGGGGCCGGTTCCTCGATCTCGATCTCGATGGTGATGCGGAGCGTCATATTTTCCGGTTGCTCTTCACCTTGCCGACGGCGGCAGCGCACAAGGCCAACACGCGATCCGAAAACTCCACCAGTGATTTCTCGATGCTCTTTTGCGGTTGACCCGCCAGCCGGGGCGATAACGTCTTGGGCATTCCCCGCAGGACGTTGGCAATCGCTGTCGAGTTCGCAAGGACAAGCTCTTTCGCCTCGTCCAAATACAAAAGCTCGCCCGCCTGGTGCCGCTCGTCCAGGGCCGCCTGCCTCACCTTCACTTCCAAAAGCTCGATCTCCCGGAGCAACTTCTTTGCTCTGATTTTCCCGATGGTGGTCAAGCCGTCCATCACGTTGACGGCCGGAGCCGGGGCCGGTGTCGGGTTTCGGGACATCTTCCCTTCTTGTGCCAATATCCGCTTGGCATGGCGACGGGTGACGGCAAGCTCGGCCATGATGTCATCAAGCCTCGGGTTCCTCGGGCGTCCGCCTTTGTTTTTCGGGGTGCTCATGCCGCGCCTTTCAACCGCACAAGGGTTTCGGCGTCGGACAGGGCGGACGCGATGCACAAGGCGATTGTGCGCCATTGAGCTTGGGTCAGGTCACACTCGCCGGTGCGGAGGAGCGTCCGCGCATAGGTGGTTGTCACCGCCAGTTCATTCGCAACGTGCAGCGCGGCCAGCTTGTCCGACCGGCAGGACTTCCGGCCTGCTCCGGGGCGGTGTCCACCGTGTGTTTTCTGGGTCATGGCAGGGGGCGGAAGTCAAACTTGATTCAGAATGTGCGAAATTTAATCTTCTCTCCCGAATCACTCCAGACGCAAGAACCGCTGGGAAAGGGGTCGCCCGGTAGGGTTCCCGTGGCGGGGGGGGGGTGTCCGGCTGCTCCCGCTGCCGCCGTGCTTGCGCCACGATGGCCGTGCTCGTGCTTTGTTCGTTCGGCAATGTCATGGCATAGCAACGTGCCGGGAGAGGGCAGCAATCAGAGATTCGCGCACACGACCGCGATCCTGTTCGGCAATGTGCGCCTCCACGACTGCGGCGATCTTTGGGAATGCGCGGCGCCAAAGATAGCGGTGATGCAGTCTGCCGTATTCGGGGTGCTCGATGTTGCGTTCTGCAATGGTGCCGAGATGGGCGATAACTTTCTGGCGAGGGCCGGATGGGGTGCGCTTTGAGGTGACGGCAACAAAGTCGAACGTGATGCCTCGTTCTTTTGCGATGCGGGTTTTTTTACGGATGAACATATTGGTTATGTAGCGCCCACAAATTCCAAACTGGTTTTGCTTTTATGGACACTACGCATCATGCCAGTGACTTTGCTGCCCGCTGGATGTCCCGGACTTGGGAAGCGAGAGCACGAAAAGAGAAATCGGCAGCGGCTTCCACTGACCCCGCGAAGATGAACGGGCAATACCGCGCCGTCCATGATGCGAGCGTTCCCATGACGGCATTGGGATTCATGCCTCGCGCCGAGATACAGACATCGGCAAGTGAACCTTCAACGACCACGATGAACCGACCGCAATATCTGGAACGCTTCAACTCGCGCTCGAATCGTTCGCGTGATGCGCCTATGCACCCGGCCATGTCGGAAGGGGTCTTGCGTTCAATCACTGTCCCCTCGGGGAGGCGTGCAAGGGCGATGTCGCCCGTCTCAAGCGTGCCGGACTCGAGGCGCCAGCCGTCCGGGAGGAACCTTTCCCACGGGTGGGGCATCGGCTCCCTGGTGTCGAGTAGGACGGTCATGGCTTCGCTCCTTTGAGTATTCCGCGTATGCTACTCGGCAGCGGCAGGACATCGCCGGTGCAGTAGCAACATCCCGGACGTAGAGCTCTGCCTCGTGACGACCAGCACACGGGACACCAGCCGGAAGGGGCGGGGCGGGGTTCGCGGGGTGGCTTGGTTGTAATTGCAACCGTTTCTGGAACTGCGGCAACGGCAGGAACAGGGTGGTGGATCTGCTCTTTTTGAGCGATCTCCCATATCGGCGGGAGGGGGTGCGGAGTAATGCGGAGTAATAGGTTTCCGGGGCGACGGGCGGGGAATATTTTTGTTTTCACGTTATCCATTTCCTTTTTTTTCCGTAACATTAGATGTCATTTTCCATTACTCCGCATTACTCCGCAGACAGGAAATCCGCCAAAAATTGACTGGTTCGTTGCGAATCCGACCGCCGACGCGCCTTGTCACTCGTTCAATTCGTCCGGCCCATTGCGGCAGACGGGAGAGCCGGGAAAGCTGGTGTCCGAAGTGCCGCGCCGACTTCGTGAACAGGCGGACGTGAGCCGGGGTTGCCCATTCTCCGAGCTGTTCCAGAATATCGGCGGCTCTGGCCTCGAATGGCTCGGTGGGGTGGGCCGCTGCTGCCCAGCGGTCAATGAGTTCGCCCAACGGGGCCTCGGGGGCAGCGCCATTGATGGCCTCCAAAACTTCCGGGTGGTGAAATTCTTTGACGTAGAACCGGGAGTCCCGGCGATCCTCGGGGATCTCGCACGAGTCAACCGACGCGAGAAACGCGGGGATTGCGGCGGTCAACCTGTCCCAAAACTCGGCCCTCCCGGCGTCAGTGCCATCCGAAAAGGGTTCGGGCGGCTCGTGGCACATGAGGTAGATGATCTTCCCGCCGAAAGTCTCGTCAACGGGAGGGAGGACATTGATGGACTCGTCATCGAGGTTGGCGGAAATTGTGACTCGCCATATCGGGCGGAATCCGACCGCATCCCGGCCCTTGGCGTGCATGTTGAACTGATTGGCGACGGTCAATTTTTTGAGGCGATCCCGGACGGCATGAGATTCCCGGCCATCCTCGCCCAGCTTGTCATCGTCAAGAAACAGGTGCTCTGCGGCCCACAGTTCTTTATTGAAGTCAGACTGCCCAAGAAGGAACAGAGAGGCGTCCTGCCCGCGTCCGCCCGCCATGAGCGTTATCAGGGATTGTGCGAGAGACTTCCCGCAGTTTGTCGGCCCGACCAGCGCGAGGGCCTGTCCGGGAAGGTGCTGCTGGTGGTTGCGTAGTGCCGTCCGAAAATGGCGGAGCCATCCAATGAACGTCACGAGTTGGATCTGTGCATGGTCATTCTGTCCACGTCCGAGAAGATCCGCGAAGAAATCCACCAGCGGGGCCGGGTCGCCGGGGCCTCCGTCAATGATGTTGGGGCCGGTGGTGGCAAGGACGGAAATATCTCCCTCCTGGTGCATCCCGGTTGGCCGTCCGCAGATGGGGCCTGCGAAGTGAACGCGCCGTGTAATCTGAATACTATGCGCTGCCCTTTCCATCGGGGACAGGTCGCCTCCCTCCGGGATGATTCCGGAAAATCCAAGCTCCCGGAGGTGAAGGAAAGCATCCTCCCGGATGATCGCGTCGAAGCCGATTTCCGATGCCCGAAAATATTTCGCGCCGTCGAAGAACATTTCCGGCAGCGGGATCTGCGGGGAGTCGCTTTCCCCGGAGTCCTTGACCTGTGACTTGAACGCGGTGGTGGATATTCCGGTGGCGGTTTTGATGGCCTTGGCGAGGCGGTCAAGTTCCATCGGGTCAAGGCGCCTTGCCAGTTTAACGAGGCGATGCTGATGGGTGTCGAAGTCCGCCTTGATGTCAGTCAGGCACGGGAGGAGCAACCGGAGAGATAGAGCCGATGCGGATAAACGCTCGGGGACTTCCGGGGCGGATTCCATGAGTGCCGCCCAGAACGCCGGAAACGCCTCGCCCTGTGCATCGCGTATATCGTCAATGCCCTTGGGGCCGGTGAACGGGACACGGGGCAACACGAGGCGCACGCCTGCGGGGAGAGCGGCCTTGATTTTTCCGGCCGCCAGCGCGAAGTCGAATATCAGGGAGGTATCAGAATCTCCCAAGAACGCGACGGTGGTAATGCCCCATATCCTGATGCAGCCCGCCAGCGCGGGGAGGAGTTCTTTATCCTTGAGAGCGGACGTGATGCCGCCCAGACCGACCGCGAGGATTCCCGCCTCGGCAAGTGATAGAGCCTTAAATTCTCCTTCCGTCAATACCAGCGTGCTCCCGGTGTGTTCCTGATTCTTGGGGATGTAAAGTTGCGCGCCGGAATCCTTGGGGGAAAGGTATTTTGCGCTGCCCTTTGGTTCCGCGAGTCTTATCCGGTGGAAGTGTTGGCCGTTGACCATTAGCGGGCGGTCGCCCGCGTCATGGTATGGGATGGCAATGCCGGGTGCCGCCATGCCGATCAGCGTTTCCGCCTCGGATTCAGACACGGGCCTGATGCCCTCGGCCTCTAATGTCTCTGGAGTGATTCCGGGTCTTGTCATATTAGTATTTCCTCCAGACGACGATGATGGCGGCGGCCACGAGGAGACAGGCGGCGTCTGCGGCCAGACGGGCGAGGATGAGAGAGGTCATGGCAACTTTCCCAGAAATGCGTTGATTTCTTTTAAGGTCTCCTCTTCCGATCGTTCGGAAGTAGCCGCCCGTGACCCTGGCTTTTTTACCTTGTTGACCGCAGTGGTCAACAAGGTGTGCTTTTGAGCGCTTTTGTCATTTTGTGACAAAAGCGAATCAGCCGGTTTCCGCTCTGCCTCCTCATTCACGCACTTGGCGATAAAGTGCGCGTGACATCGCAACGGATGGCACCAGCAAGCGATAACTTTTCCGCGAAGGTCTCTGAACTGCTTTTGCAGGGATAGCTTTCGGTTAAGATACAACTCGAATGATTCGCAAACAAAGTCCCGGTCTCCGTCCCGGTCTTGTTTTCCTGGCGAGTCCATTTCAAACGGGTTTCCCCATTGTGACTTTCGATCAACTCTCGCGAATATCCCTCTCGATTCTGCCCACTCGATCAAAGCATGATCGGATCGCATGTTGGCAACGACTGTCTGCCCTTGTTCAACCCGCCTCACTCGGTCGAGTTCATCCGGCCTCAGTTGTGCCTTGCGCTCTGGTGGCAGCACTTCAAATGCAGCAGCCTCAACCTGCTTGGCTGTCGGCTGCTGTCCACCTGCGGCCTCGACTGCGGCGGCATAGACGGTTGGCCGCTGTTCGGGCGGGACGGCTTTCAGCTCATCCGTTACCCGCGATGATGTCGGGAGAGTCGCGGAGTCCAACATGTTGGACTTTTCAAGCTCGCCTTTAATCTCCGCATGATCGAGCAACTGGAACACTCGCGACTTACAAAGTTTAATCTCTGCTTTGACGTAAGCATTCCATGTTTCATACCCAAGCGCCTGCCACGCCTTTTCATCGTGCGCCCGCTTGAGCATCCCGGCGAGGTCTTCGGATGTTGAATTGATGCGAGCGGTTAAGTCCCTCGCGCAACTGCGGGTCATTTCAACGCTTGACTCCGCGCCAGTAATAAGAGAAAGTTCTTTCTTCATTGTGGTAATGAAATTGGCCGCGCAACCGTGACGGGTGGGTGCGGCCTTTTTCGTTAGATGCTGCGGACGGTGAGTTTTTCGAGAGCCCGCTCGACCGCGCCAGGTGCGTAGCGGATTGACCTGCCAAGCCGGACGACCGGGATCTGGCGGCGTTTGGTGAGTTCTTGCACACCGCGCCAGCTCATTGAGAGCATCGCGGCCGTTTCTTTGATGGTGAGTAATTTTTCCATGTCCTCCATGCCTTGATGTCAAACGAAGTGCAAAAATGTGCATTGGTGCTTGACGGGCGGGCGAATTTGCGACAAGTAATGCGACTGTGAACACGCGAAAGAACACACTCTGGAAACCGTTGGACGAGGCGGCGAAGCGGCTGAAGATCCACCGGGCTACGCTCTATCGGTGGATCAAGTTGAAGCGGATCAAGCCTCGGGAGATAGACGGATTCGCCTTTGTGGACGTTTACGCGGTCGCGGAGATTATCCGCCAGCCTCGCCGGACACGGGGGCGGATGCTCGCTGTTCAGAAGGTGCGGCGAGAGGGCCGGGTTATGGCAGAAAAGCCCGATCCCACGGCATTCAACATCCTCTCCCGCGCGTTCGGGAGAATTAAGGAGCTACACGATCATGGGCTGATCAAGGATTCAGACAGGGCCATGTGTTCCCGCGCCCTTGACGGAATCATTCAGCTTGTCGGAGAAAACCGCAGGCGGCCAGCCTAGGCCACCATCGCCACGACCTTGCGGCCGGACTCGCCAGCGGGGCGGATGTTGAAATATCTGGCGGCGTCCTTTGGCGTCACGAGCTCGCGATAATGCCGGAAGAGTATCGCCTGATCGTGTCCGGCCTCCAATGCCGTCAATGCGGCGTTGCCGGTGTCGGCAAGGCGATATGATACGAATGAATGCCGGAGCCCGTTATCGGGCCATTCTGTGATGCCTGCGGCCACTCTTGCGGCCTCCTGCCGTTTGCGGAAGTTGTCTTTGATAATCGGGCCGGACGGTTTGGCGACGGGTTGAATCCATGCGCGGAGCCCGTCGAGGATCGGCACGAGGCGGCGGCTCCGGGTCTTGGAATTTTTCGCGGAGACGTGAACATACCCGCCAGCAAGATCCACGTCCGACCAGTCGAGGCGGTGGATCTCAGAGACGCGAAGTCCAGCGAACAGCCCGATTGCGTGGAAAGCGAGGACATCGCCGGTGCTCGCGCCGAGTAGTGCGGCGGCTTGCGCCGGGGTGAAGATCTCGGGTTGCGCGGCGTCTGCGGACGCTCGGTCGGTATGCTTTGCGGTCTTGGCGTCTGCCCACCCTCTTTTTTCCGCGAACGACCACAAGGTGCGGATGTCGCGCCGGAAGGTGTTTTTTGTTCCGGGTGCAAGGGCGAGTTCGGCAATGAAGCCATCGAGGTCGGCAGTCGTGATGGCGGCGATCTTTTTTCCCGGCATGGCTTTTTTGAGACGGGCAAGCCGATTGCGGATGTCCCGTTGGTATCGGGCTGCTTTTCCTCCCGCCCTTTTTTGGTCAATGAGCGCATCAATCGCTTGTTCAAGAGTGACGCTGTTTTTTTGCGCCCGCAGATGTTCAACGGCAAACCGGATCGCCTGTTGAACCGACCACCCAAACTCGGCAAGCTCCCTGTCGTCGAATGCGGAAGAGCCTTCATTCGTCCGGCGGATGCGGGCGGCGGCGGCGGTGGACTCGGCCTCGCCCTTGGTCGCATGGAACGTCCGGGTTCCTCCGGTGGCGGTGCGGGCGTCAACCTGCCATCTGTTGCGGGAGTTGATCCAGCGGATAAAGGGCCAGCTTTTTGTTTCGTCTGTCTTGGTGGGGCGGATTTTCATCGTAGTTTCCAATTGGCACAGCCGGTTTACCATTGGCACTCAATTGGCACAAGAAAAATATCTACTCCTGATAAACAACAACTTACGCTATATGCCGCCGCCCTTTTAAGGCGTTGGTTGAGGGTTCGAGTCCCTCCCAACCCAAGCCTGTTTTCCCTCGGGAAACCGCTTAAATACAGGGTTTGCTGTCGATTTTTCCGAAAAATGCGTTGCGTGCCGAGACAAACGAAAATGCACCAAAACGCACTCTATCGTGCAAGCATCGTGCAAGTGGATTTTCTATAGGCAAGTGGCAGATGGAGGAAACATCTGGCCCCGGCATCGGCGACTTCGCGAAGCATCAGTGAACACAGGGATTCGCTCCGACCGAGGGAAAACCCGCGAAAACCGGTTTTTTCAGGCAACTTTTGAAAAAAAAAGGCCCCCTGGCTGCCCCGTGGCGGGTTCGAAATTCCTCCCGAGACATCGGATACCGGGGGGGATTTTCGAGGGCGATTTCGGCGGGCCGAGCACCGGCTCGAAAACCAGCAAATACAATCCAGCAAACTCGTTGAAGAAATGCGATCCTGTGGTATTCTCTCGCTCATGAACTGGCGTGAACGAATTACTGTTGATCCTCTGGTGTGCCACGGGAAAGCCTGCATCCGGGGCACCCGGGTTTTCGCTTCGGTTGTTCTCGACAATCTGGCTGCGGGTCTTGGCACTCAGGAAATTCTATCCTCATATCCCTCGTTGTCGGCTGAGGACGTGCAGGCAGCCGTGGCGTATGCGGCGGAATTGACGCGGGAACGCACCGCCGAGTTGCATGCGGCATGAAGTTCAAGATTGACGAAAATCTTCCCGTCGAAGTCAAGGAACGGCTGGCTGCTCATGGCCACGATGCTCATACCGTCCACGAAGAGGAACTCATCGGCTCTCAAGATTCGGTGATTTACCAGGTCGCCCAAGGGGAAGATCGGATTATCATCACCTTGGATTTGGATTTTTCAGATATCCGCACATACGTCCCATCAGAATCGAAGGGAATCATCGTTTTGAGGATGGCAATGCAGGACAAGGACTCGATCCTCCAGATCATGGATCGGGTCATCCTGCTTCTTTCGTCAGAAAAGATCGTGGGACGCTTGTGGATCGTGGGCGGGGAGCGAGTGAGAATCCGGGATTGAGCCCATTTTCGGAGCCGCCACCCCATCACGGCCCTCTCAAATCCGCCTTCCTCGCCTCCCCCGGAGCATATTTTGTGACGGTGTTGCGCCCGTTTTCACGGGGCACGGTATTCCCTCCCGTTTTTCTGCCAGAATAAAATGGAGGACTTCGGATCAATTTCGGAATCTCCATCGAAACTGAAGAAATGAAATCCTGACCGGATCAACATAATCAGCACGAGCAACCAGACCCGCAACGGTCGGTTTTTTTCGTGCCCCAAACCAAGCAACGAAAGGAAATACCATGGCATTCAAACCCAAATACTCGAAACGCCTCGGTCGCCGCCAAGGCAGCCGTCCACACAGCTACGCAGCGCGGAAACGCATCTTCGCAAACGGAGGGCCTGCGGCTCCTCAAAGCGCAAGGGGTGCTGTTCGCCGACGGCAGCGACCGCAAGTTCTACGCGGTGCTCACCAACTTGGAATGGGATGGGGCCCGCCTTCTGAGCTGGCACCGGGAAAAGGCGGGGACGATCGAACACGCCCACGACGAAATCAAGAACGCCCTGGGCGGCGCCCACATGCCCAGCCAGAAGCTGGCCGTCAACGCGGCCTGGTTCACCATCGCCCTTCTCGCCTACAACACGGCCAGCGCCATCAAAAGTCTTTGCTTCGAAGGCGAAGAGCGCACGGCGCGACTCAAACGCTACCGGCTTCTCGTGATCGAAATCGCCGGGCGCATCGCATGAGCCGCTCACAGTGCAAGCTGCGCCTGCGACTGCATGCGAGCAAAAAAACCATCGGACGCATCCAGAAAATCTGGGAAGTCTTTGACCTTCCCACGCAGGCCACGGCTTTTTCCTGATCCCGATTCGCGGAAATCACCACCCCGGCTCACTTCATCCGGTCACCGGAGGCAATGCCGCGCCCACCCGTCACGGATTTTTGAAAAATCCGGTTCTGATCCGCACGCCAACGTAAAAAAACCGGGGCGGCGGGCAAAAAAAACGGAAACGGATCGCGCCGGGTGGCAAAAATCCGACCCCGGCGAGAAGTCGCGCCGCCGATTTTTCAAAGTCCCGCGCTTACGCGCGGATTTGGGCCTGAGCAACCGCTTTGACTCCCAGTGGTCCGCCAGAAATCAAATGGTCGCATGACCCCCCGTAACTTTCCCGTCATGCACCCGGTGCGCTCATTCGCTTTCTGATCTTGGCTTGACTTTTCGAAACCGGGGAAAAGAATGCCACACAGATGCCAAGGCGCGACTTGTTCTCAGTTTTTCTGATTTTTGGCCTCCTCCTTGCAGGGTGCAGCAAGCATCATGGTGGGGTTAGGAGCGATGCGGAAGATCCCCTCCATTCCGGCAGGCACAACGGGCCTCAGCTCAAGCTTCTCCTTGAGCTCGACTACCTGCCCGATTCTGTCATTGCCCTCTTTGAAAAAGAAAGCGGGATCCATGTTCAAAAGGAGATCGCCCCCTTTGATGTGGGCATTCTCGGTTCTGTGCTGACGGCTCCGGGGCAGTACGACCTGGTCATCTTTGATGATTGGGTCATTGGATCTCTCATTCGTGAAAAGATGCTCAGTCCCCTCCATCTGGGGGAAATTCCCAACCTGAAGAATATTGCGCCGGAATTTCTCAACCAGCCCTTCGATCCGGGGAATCGGTATTCGGTCCCTTACTTGGCCGGGATCCTGGGAATCGTCGTCAATACCGATCTGGTCAAATCCGAGATTCGCGACTTTCCCGATGTCTTCCGGCCCGAGTTTGACCAGAAATGCTGCATGGTGGATGCTCCGGATACGCTGGGAAGGATTGCCCGGAGAGCCTCGGGCAACCTTTCGGAGGGGGCTCTTACCGAGGAGGAACTGGAAACCATCCGACCGCTGATGACGCAATGGCTTTCCCGTGTCAGGTTGCTGCATTCAGACAACTTTGTCCCCCTTTTTCAGAACGGGAAGGTGGCGATGGGAATCCTCTGGAGCGGACAGGCAGCAGAACTTCTCAACGAAAACCACAAATTCCGTTGGGTTGCTCCCTCCTCGCCGACGCGATTCTTCATCGACTCCTTTGTCATTCCGAAGCACGCCGAGCATCAGGCGGAAGCGGAGGCCTTCATCAATTTTACGCTCCGCCCCGAGATCGGAAAGATGATCGCCCAAGCGCAGCCCTACCTGAGCCCCAATGCCGCTTCACGTGCCCTGATTTCCGAAAAGGACCGGAGCAACCCGGCCTCTTACCCCGATCTTGGCAAAATCCAACGCATGGTGGACCCGGCTGACGACGGAACCGAGCAATTGATGGTCGACCGCTGGATTCAGGAAATTCAACACAAAGACCCGCCATGAACCGATCGAAACCGTTTCCCCTTCATATCTGGCTTATTGCTGTTGCGGTCCTTTTGGTCTTCGGGATCGGGGCGTTCTATTTCTCACAGTCCGGAAACCAGTCCTTTCGCACGAGCCCGGTTCTGGACGCCGCCACCTATGCCACTGCCGCCGACAGCCTCGTGGGAAATACCTACAAGGTCGAGGGCACCGTCGATAATCTTCTGGACTGGTCTCCGTCCCAGGGCCGCCTGATTTCGATCCGGCTTTCCCGGGAGGACCGGCTGCTTCCGCTTGTGGTGACGAAGGAATTCAACTCCACCAACATCCAGAAAGGGCAGAGCTACCTTTTCCTGGTCGAGGTCAAACCGAAGGGCATTCTCTACACGAAAGCCCTCAAAATCTTATGAGCAGGGTTACCGCGATTCTTTTTCTTCTTCTCGGCGGCGTGGGCTTTGCCCCGAGCCGGGGGGAGACGGCCAATCAGGAGGCTCCGGGGGGCAGCGATCTATCGCCGAAGCCGCCTTCCGGAGGCAAACTTCTCGGCGATCTGGGACTCGGGGTGCCTTCCTTCGATCCTGCGAACGAGTTGGTGACCTGGAACGGATCGACATGGAATATCACCAACGAACGCCTCTTCGCTTCCCTGTTCGAACGCTATCTGAATGCTCCCGAGGAAAGCAAACTCACCGTCTTGGAGTATGAGAAGTTGTTGCTCAAGATCCACGATCTCCTTTCCCCGTCAAACGTATCGGTTCCGAATATCGACCAAGCCTTCAGACTTCTCAGCCTTGCAGCGGGATTTGAGATGGACGGCAATATTTCCGATGTGTTGCGGGGTCAGATTTACGCAAGCTGGATGGCCAAGAATGAAATAGCACGCCTGCAGAGTGCCTCGAGTACTCTTCAGACCGAGCGCAACCGCCTCGAGTGGAATCTGAAAATGGCGGCCCAAGCGAACCGGATGCAGACCGTCCGCTCAGGTGCTGCCAATGCCGTTCTCGACGAGGCAAACCGCAAGAGCGTCCAGGAGGCAACCATCGAGCCCATTGCCAAGCGCCTGCTGGAGGTGGAAACTCTGCTCAAGAAAAAGGATCTCGACAAGGAATACTCGCTCTCCCAAGCGAGGACCGACTTCCAGGTGATTATTGTTCAATTTTTTCTGCAGCGCCGATTTGAGCATGTTCCTATCGCGATCGACTTTTATCGGGCGATCTTCAATGATGGAGCCAGTCAGGTGAAACTTGGAGATGAGGCGATGAGCCTTTTTTCCAAGACCATGGGAAACCCGCCGACACTGGCGACATTGGATGCGGCGGCACGGGAGATAGCGCAAAATGTGCGCCAGGGTGAAAAGTCCATCAAGGTCATGCTGGACCATCTTCAGATCCAGAGCGCGAGCAAGCGCCTGGCCGAGGCTTACATGCTCGGGGAGAACATGCCGGAAATGCGGATCCACCCGCTGGAAAGCAAGCAGAAAATCCTAACATTCGTTCAAAAGTCCAACCGTCTCCTCGCGGCCCTTGACGTCAAGGATTACGCCCAGGCGGAGTCGCTCCTCGCCGAGCTCCAGCGGGAGGCTTTGGATTTCGATCCCACCAAGCCAAACGCCACCATCCAGACATCGAAGCTCTCCGCTTCACTTCACCTCGCAAAGGCCCGCAATGCCGCCGTCTCAGGCGACAAAGCCACCCTCGAAAAGGAACTTCAGGAGGCTGCGGAAGTCTGGCCCACGAACCCTCAACTCAAGGAACTTGCCGCAAAAATCTTCGAGCAGGCAGATGTGGGAGCGCAGGCTCTCTCGGACTTTGACCGGCTGCTCAGCCAGAAAAACTATCGCCAGATCTACGACGACAAGATGCGCTTCATCGCCGCAACCGCCATGCATCCCGATAAGCAAGAGGCGCTGAAAAAAATCCTCGATGACATCACCCAGATCGAGATCGCCATGCAGCGTGCCGCCGAGATCGAAAAACGCGGCGACAGCGCGGGGGCCTGGGAATCCGTCAAAACCGCCGCCAAGGATTTCTCCGACGACACGAAGCTCAACCAGTTCCTCGCCAACCTCACCATCAAGGCCGCCACCTTCGTCGACACCATTCAGACCGGCGAGGAATACGAAAAGAACGACCACCCGGCCTGTGCCCTCACCGCCTACTTAGCCGCCCAGAAAATCTATCCCCCCAGCCAGTTTGCCCGGGAAGGCATCCTCCGCATCACCAAGGAAATCCTCCCCGATTCATAGACTCTCCCAACACACAACAGCCATGAAAACAAAATGCGAAAAAACCAGTGGGAACAGGATAAAACCCCCTCTGCGCCGCGTCCTTGCCCCGTGCTTAGTCGCATGGATGACGGCATGTCTACTGCACTCAGGACTTTTGCCTTCCCTGAGGGCAGATACCGTCATCTCAGCCCCGGCCCCGAGGGACCAGCAGAAGGATCCGCCTTCACGACCCGTCCCGCTCTGCCTCGGACAGGCGATTGTACGGGTCGACTTCAGCAAGGCGAACTTCGACAAGGACCTCGCTGAATTGAAATATACAAATAAGGACGGTAAAAAAGAAAACGAACCGTGCCTGCTCATCGGAATGATCAACGGGAGATTGGTCGCTGCGGATGCCTTGAAGAATAAATGCACCAACAACCGACTCTTCTTCGTCGATCTCCTTGACAGCAAGAACGCCCTTTTCAGCGGATTGTACGAGGATTGCATCACTGTCGTGCCGAGTAAGGAGGGAAAACAGCTCTCCAACTACATCAATGACACCGTGGCCTACAGTTCCGATCCCTTGTTTAACCGTCGTGGCCAGCTCCTCCACTGGATCCTTCCCTCTACGGAGCCTCAAAAACCCGAGGATGTCCGCCAGTTGGTGCTCATGACCGATGGATACCAAAAAGGTGGAGTGGATCTATGGTCCCTGGAACCCGAATTGGATAACAAGGGCAAACCCATACCTTGCCAAAAACTGCAGATGACCTACAAGGGGAGGAAACTCCTCGGGAACTACAAGGACACCAAGGGGTCCGACCTCTACGTGACCGCTCTCGACTGCATCGATCTGAACCAGTTCAAGGCAAGCGATAACAAGACCGACTATCCAAAGGCCCTCATCGTCTGGTGCAAGCCCGAGGGATGCACAGGACATGACAACCTTCAGCTTACCGCACCTAAGTATGTATTTTCCTGCATGCTGGAGGATGATAATCCCAATAACAGCATTCCGGTGAAGAATGTAAATACTCTTCCTTTCGTGGGATATACAAGACCTGGTGATCGAGATAACACTTGGCAAAATATCGCAGGGGGTTCCGTTGTTGCCCCAGACAAACACGGCGATCTGGCATATTGGTTTGCCAAGTCAGAAGGCAAGATAGATGGCAACTACTTTAGGTGTGATCTTATTTCATTGGAATTTCCGATTTTTTGGGATGCGAAGGCCCGGGAAGTGCGTTTAGATTCACAATTAATGGCAGGTTCCAGGTTCTATCGCTTACATGAAACAACTGACTCTGGTTTAAGGCACACGATGACTCGTGAATACAACGTGGAATTTCCTGGCCCGGGGTTCGAATTTGACAGCACAAAGACGGTGTACCTGACTACGAAAGCCGTGCCATGGTGTGACGAATTTCTCGGGGGAGATACAGAAATCGGCTCCTCCGACACGCTCTCCGATCAGCAGACTCAAGAACTGAACAGGAGTGTGACGATCAAAGGCGGCAAGGTTCTCCTTAACGATCTTCCTGCCAGATTGACGCGTGTGAAACGCTGCCAGGGAGTGCAGGTAAAGCGAGTCATCCTGGGCTGGCCGTATGTCGCCATGCTGGCGAAGGATGATCCTTCGACCAAGGGACCGAGCATTGAGATCAAGAAAAGCAATACGCAGATTGAAGAGAACGGATTTAACAATGGGCTCTCGTGTAGTTTTTCAGCGAGTGTCCACGCCGGCATCGAAGATGTCGTGGGAGGATCCGCAGGCATCAAGGCGGGTTATGAATACAAGTATGACCACACAAAAGACCATTCCTTCACCATTGCAGAGGAGGCGGACTATGAGGCACTAAAGAATGATCCTGACCCGAAGAGGGCCTATGCGATGGGTTGTGTTTTTGTGGGCAAAATCTCCCCTCAATTCTTGCGTCTCTCCAGGGTCCTGCCCTTGATACATCAACCTTATATAACCGTCAGAGGAGATTCCGGACATTTCTTCTGTCCCGCGGTCGGAATGAGCCTTGCCCCGGAAGAAGGAGATCATATGACCATGGTTTCCTTTCTCAACAGCGATCCCGCCAATGTCGGACGTCTTTCCACGTATCAGGATCGTGAGGACGGGCAATCGACGGATCTCCCAAGGTTCCAAACCGACTACGCCCCCATGTCAGATGGCCTGATGAAAAAGCCTTACGGAAGCCTGATCCAATATATCAATGACAATGATTTGGTCAAAAAAATGGATGACATCCGCGCCTGGCAAAGCGAAAATCCCATCGCTGATGACCTGATCCGTTTCTCTCGCCTGAAAGATAGTGGAGTGACTCCTTATGGACGAACCGAGGGCAACAACCCTGGCTGTTACGTGAGCAACTTCAACAACGGCCATACGTTGAGCATCACCACGGGTTCCTCTGACATTGTCACCAGAACCCACGAGGGATTTGTCGGGCTTTGTTACTCGGTTAGCGCTGGAACTCCGTTGGGTGGATTCAAGGCCAAGAGCGAGTGCCTTTATAAAGGAGGTAGCTCCACCAAACACTCCAAGTCTGAGCAGAATACTTTTACTCTCCATCAACCCCCTGCATGCGATGCAACGTACCAGCGCTGGTACTACTTTTTCAACATCGATGTGCCCTCCTTGAAATCCTACATGCTTTCGCATGAATACGATCTCGTCTGCAATTCCGAGCCCTTGGATCCTAAGGATCCCAACAAGCGCAAACCGAAGACATTCAAAAACCAAGCCGTCCGTCCGACATTTATCCCGAAATACTGCTGGGATCTCAACCAGTCCTTCGTGTTAGGATTTCCCTGGATTCCTGACCAAAGAGTTAACGTAACAAAGTTCTGATCCGGGCCGCGTACTTGCGTTCCGTGACCAGAATCAGGTCCGCCCACAGCAGGTCGTCATACCCGCGATGCCGTCATCGCACAGGATCTGGAGGGGCGCATGATCGCGTGGAACCCGTGCGCGGTGCGGATGTATGGCTGGAGCGAGGCCGAGGCGCTTGCGATGAACGCCAGTGAACGGATCCCGCGAGACCAGCGCAAGAGCATCTTGGAAATCCTGCAACGGCTCAGCCGGGGTGAGGTTCTGCAGCCGTATCGCGCCCAGCAGATCAGCAAGGATGGCACGGCAAAAGAGGTCTCGATCATCTCCAGCGCCTTGGTCAACGATGACGGGGAAATTTCCGCGATCTCCACCACCGAACAGGAGATCGCCGGAGCCACGCCATGAAGGGGCGCGAGAAAAGGGAAAATATCCAATGACCGACAAGGCAGGACTACTCGTTTCGCAGGGCCCGGAGCAGCGGGCCGCGTAGCGCGAGCCGGGCGGCCAGCCAGCACCAGCCGAAGCCGCCCGCCACGAGGCCGGCGAGCGTCGCGGCCAGCAGGCCGGCCGGCAACGGCGCGCCCTCCGGCAGCACCGCCGCGGCTGCGGCCGCGATCCCGATGAGCAGACCGAGCGCGATCAGCAGCCCATGCTCGGCCAGCACCAGGCGATAGAGCGCGGCGTGCTCGAATCCGACCGCCTGCATCAGCGCCAGCTCGCCGCGCCGCTCGAGCACGTTCCGCAACACCACGATCCCGAGACCGGCGCTGCCCAGCAGCAGCCCGAGGCCGCCGAGCACCTGAAAAATGCCGAGGTAGGTGTTCTCCACCGCCTGGAATTCCGCGAGGCGCCGCCACGCCGGCACCACTTCCAGCCCGCGGTCCTGCAACCCGCGCGACAGCTCGGCCGCCACCGACCCGGCGCGGCCGCCCGGCACGTCCACCAAAAAAATCCGGAACCCGGCGGAGGACGGGAATTTTTCCAGGAAATTCTTTTCCGCCATGACGAGTGACCCTTGCAGGATCGAGCCCGGAATGACGGCGACAATCCGGAGCGGGAACGTTTGGCCGCGCTCATCCACGGCCGTCAGGCTGCCGCCGGTTTTTTTGCCGAGCGCCCACGTCACCGTCTGTTCGTCGCCGATGACCGGGATCGCGCCGTCGGGCATGCGCTCGTTCAGCAGATCCCACCGGCCGCCGAACGCGCGCCGCCGCTCAAATTCCTCCGGCGCGACGCCGAGCAGGCGCGGCTGCTGCGCGCGGTTGAGGTTCAGGCAGCTTGCCTCGTCGCCGTCGCGCATCCGCAGCGGCACGATTTCCGTTCCTTCCAAAATTTCATTCGAGAGCCCGAATACCTCGCGTCCCGCCGTGCTGTTCAAATCATCGTAAACCGGCAGGGCCGACTGCGCGAACAGCGCAAACCCGCCCGTGCCCGGTGCGTCCGGGCGGGCGTTCTGGTGGAACGCGTTTACCGCGACCAGAAGGAAAACGCCCGAGGCCAGCACGCTGATGGTCGTGAGGCTTCTCCCGGGCCGCCGGGTCGCATTGCGCCGCCCGAGCTGTTGCAGACTGGCTTTGCGGGCTGCGGCGGGTTCAGCGAGCCGTGCCAGCCACCACTGGCTGAATCCGATTCCGGCCGTCAACAGACACGCGCCGGCACCGAAAAATGCCTCCGCGTTCCGCATCGGCAGAAGCGCGATCGCGCCGGCTCCGGCCAGCACGCCCAGCCACAACCCCCGCCGGCCGGAGAGCGCATCCGCGCCCGCGAGCAGTTCCGACGGCGCGCGCGCCATTAGACGGCGCTGCGCGAGCCACATCGCCAGAACCGCCGCCGCGAGGCACGCGCCCGCGCCCGCGGCCAGCGTGGCCGGTTCGGCGTGATACAGGAACTGCGCCGCGCCCACCGCACCGCGCCAAACGGTCGCGAGGCCGTGCAGGGCGAGCTTCGCGTATGCGACCCCGCCGATGACGCCGAGCGCCGTGCCGAGCGCCGCGATGGTGAACCCCTCGCCCAGCACGAGCCACCGGATGCAGGCGGGCGCAAAGCCGAGCGCGCGGAGCAGGCCGGTTTCCGCAGGGCGCTGCCCGAGGTGGAACAGCATCGCCGTCAGCAGGAGGGCCGCCGCGATCAGGAACAGGCTGAACCCGATGAAGAGCTGCCCGAAATCCATCGCCTCCCGACCCGCTTTCAGAGCCGGTTCGCGCACCGGCGCGAAAAATAATCCCAGTGCGGCGGGATCGAGCTTCGCCCGGAGATCGGCCGCGATATTTGTGCCGGCGGGGAATCGGATCGCCGTCAGATCCCCGAGTCGGTTCGCCCACAATTTCTGGCCCGCGGCCAGCGACACGAAGGCTTTCGGCGTGCCGCCGAAGTTGTTCCAATATTCTTCATCCTTCGGGCGGATGCGGTCGGTGGCGATCGGAATTCCGGGCTCCCATTCGCGGCAGCTTCCGGCATCCGCGAGGCCGGGGAAGGCGGGCATCCAGGAATCGTCCTTCGCGAGCTGAGCGATCGCGCGCACCCGGAACTTCGCGGTCTGCTCGACCAGTTCGCGGCGGTCGCCGATGACGAAGTAGCGCAGGGTCAGTTCGTCGCCGGCCTTCGCGCCGAGGTCGTCCGCAAGCCACGAGCTGATCGTGATTTCATCGTCGCTCTGCCCGCTGCCGACGGCGGTGATGAAGGAATAGGGCGTCGTCTTTTCTCCGAGCCGGAACTCGTTCACAAAATACGTCAGCACACCGGCGCCGCCGAGCGGGGCGAGGGCTTTCGTGACGGCCGGATCGAGAAACACGCGGTCGGTGCGGAGCTCCAAAGGATTATCGCGCACCTCGAGCCCGGCGTCGGCCGGCGTCCAGACGCGGCGCAGCGCGGGGTTGGCGTCGGCCGGAGCGCCTGTGAGCAACAGGTTCGCACGGCCGCCGTGTTTGAGCTGATCCTGCAACATCGCCAGCGGGACGAAGACGGTATTCGGCGGCACCTGGTTCGCCCGGAGGCTGAACCGACCGAACTCCCCGTCGCCCGCAATCGCCGTGATGCGCACCCGCATCGCCACCGATGCGTCGCTGCGCCCGGACATCGGGGCATCGCGCGAGACGGGCGCAGGCTGCTCGACGCGCACCACGATCGTGTCGCCAACCCGCACGCCGAGATGTTCGGCCAGCCGCGCGTTGACGGCGGCACCCATGTTGTGCGTTCCGCCGAGCTGCCAGAACCGCTCCTCCACGCCGAGCACCTGCACATCGTTGGCGCGCGCCCGGCCGTCGGGCAGCGCCGCCGATCCGCGCACCTGCAGGACCGGCGCCACGGGCGATTGGATTTCCGCCTCCAGATCGTCCGCCAGTTTTTCGCGAAAAAAATGTCCGGGCAGCACCAGCGCCTGGGTCACGCGACCGAGCCGGGCCAGCGCGAGGCGTTCTAACGTGAAGCGAACGGAATCGCCCACGGCGAGCGAGCCGGTGAGGATCGCGCCCGTCACCGCCACTCCGGCAAGGACGCCAAGGTGCGTCCGCCAGTAAAATCGCAGGCTGCGGGCGATGAGCGTGCCGAGGGTCATGTCAGCACCCCGTCGCGCAGCTCCAGCGCGCGGGGCAGGCGGGCGGCGAGTTCGAGCGAGTGGGTGACGAGCACGAGCGCGAAGCCTTCTTCTTTGTTCAGATCGAGCAGCAGGCGGCCGAGGTCGGTCGCGGCGGAGTGGTCGAGCGAGCCGGTCGGCTCGTCGGCGAGCAAAAGCTTCGGACGGTTAATCAGGGCGCGCACGACGGCGATGCGCTGGCATTCGCCGCCGGAAAGCTGTCCGGGCCGGTGGGCGAGCCGATGCTTGAGGCCGACGCGCTCGAGCAGGCGTTCGGCGCGGGCGCGGTCCGCGCCGGTGGCGCGCCCGGCGAGGGTCGGGATCAGCACGTTTTCCAGAGCGGTGCATTGCGGGAGCAGGTGATGGAGCTGAAAAATAAACCCGACCTGCCGGTTGCGGATCGCAGCCAGCGCCTTTTCGGTCAGTCCGCCAAGGTCGCTCCCGTCGAGGCAGGCAGTGCCCGAGGTCGGCCGGTCGAGTGCGCCCATGATGTTGAGCAGCGTGCTCTTGCCCGAGCCGCTCGGGCCGGTGACCGCCACCGCCTCGCCGGCGGCGATCCGGAGGCTGATGTCGCGGAGCACCTCGACCACGGCACCGCCATCGGGGGAGGCGTAGGATTTCGAAACGTGTGTGAGTTCAAGCAGCATAGGTTCGCAGAAGAGTTTCCATTTTTTCCGTCATCGCTTCGATGCTGAAATCGGCGCGGGCCGCCCGGCGCCCAGCCTCGCCCATCCGGCCTGCCGCCGCGGGATCGCGCAGGATCTGCCGGAGCGCGGCGGCGAGCGCGTCAGGATCGTCGGGGTCGCAGAGGATTCCGCCGCCGGTTTTTTCCACGAGCTCGGGAAACGCGCCGTGGCGGGGCTGAACCACCGGAACGCCTGCGGCCCATGCCTCGAGAACATAGAGTCCGAGCGCCTCGCCATGAGTTGCGGGCACGGAAAGGACGGTCAGGCCGCGGAGGAATTCGCGTTTCGCGGCGAGGGCGATGTTCGGGAGAAACTCGACGTCGCTGGGCAAACGGTGCCGGAGCGAACGCACGAACGCTTCATCCTCGCCGGTCTTCGCGCCGGCGATGCGAAGCCGCACGCCGGGCATCTCAAGCTGGAGGAACGCGTCGGCCAGGGCGCCGAGCCCCTTGCCGGGGTGCATGCGGGCGAGGTAGCCGATGACCGGTGGTTCCGGCGGCGAAGCGGCCGGCACGAAATCCTCCACGGCAATGCCCGGGTAAATCACGGTGACGCGCTCCGGATGGAGCCCAAGCCGGCGGCACATCAGCCCGCTGTAAAAATGACTGACCGCGACAAAATGATCGATGTCCGCGCACCGTTCGGCGAGCAGGGCCCAGGATTGTTGGCGGTAGGGTTCGGGCAGCCCGTCGAGGAACGAATCCTCGCCCTGCAGCGTGCAGACGACGGGCGCGCGGAACTCGTCCTTGAGCCGGCGCGCGAGGCCGCCGAGCAACGAGTTCGAGAGGCAGATCACGTCCGGGCGCGGCTGGGTGCGAAGCCAGAGGATGAGGCGTTCGACCTCGCCCGCCTGACGGCTTTCCGCGCGTTGCAGCATCGCGACGGCGGATTCGCCGAGATCCCGGGCCGATGTCATGCCCGCGAACCCGGCCGCGAGCCGGAGCAATGCGGGAGAACGGAACAGCCGGTGGAACCAGCCGGGCATCCGGCGGAACATAGGAAACTTTTGTTCGAGAAAAACGCTGATGCCGCCGAGAAAAACCGGCGTGCCGCCGTCCTCGGAGGGTTCGTCGGTCACATGCGGCAGGTAGAGCGGAACCATCAGCACGTCGTGGCCGCGGGCCCGCAGTCCGCGCACCAGCGAATGGTCGCGCAGGCAGCTTCCGCAGTGGTAATTTCCGGTGCCCGGGGTGAGCTGGACGATGCGCATGGGTCGGAGTCGAATCGCGCGGGAGGTTCTTAATCTGGCGAGCAGACCACGGCAAACGCGGAGTGGTTGTGGATGCTTTCGTGGTTGATGGCGCGGACCTCGAACCAGACGATCCGCGGGTCATTCTGAAGCTGGGCGGCGGCATTGCGGACAACATCCTCGACGAAAACCGGATTGTCGTACGCCTGCATCGTGACGTGCCGTTCATCGGTGCGCTTGAGCAGCGGGTAGATCGGGGCCGAGGCGGATTTCTCGGCGATGGCGACCAGCTCCTCGATCCAGAGGAAGTCCCACGTGCCGTCGTCCTTTCTGCGTGTTCTGACCGTGATCGTGACGTATCCGCGCTGGTTGTGGGCGCCGTAGTCGCTGATCTCCTTCGAGCAGGGGCAGAGGGTTCCGACCGGGGTGCACACACGGAGGAGGAAGTCGTCGTTGCCGCCGTTCGACTCGCCGAGGAAAGCGCACGTGTAATTCATCGGCGCGCTGAGGCCGGAGACCGGTGCCGTCCGCTGGAGAAAATACGGAAACTCCACCTCGATGTGCGCGGATCCCGCGTCGAGACGCTTTTTCAGATCGTGCAGGATGGCGGGAACCGTGCGCATCGTGAACTCCCCCTGGTGCTCTGCGAGCACCTCAAGAAACCGGCTCATGTGGGTTCCCTTGAAGTGGTGGGGCAGGCTCACCGAAAGCGAAATTTTTGCCGCGCACTGCTGCCTCTGGTTTTCCCGGTCCAGGACGGTGATCGGGTAGATCAGGTCGCAGACCCCGACCCGGTCGATGGCGATGCCGCGGGTATCGGGGGTGTTTTGGACGTCCTTCATGCCTCGTATTCCGCCCAGGATGAGCTGGTCTCCCAGACGCGCACGCGGACGAGGCGGACATGGGGGGCGAGTTTGTAGCGGGTGTCAGTGCGCTGGGCGTAGGCCTCGAGCTGGCGGGCGATCTCGTCGAAAAACGTCTTCGCCAGCACCTCGGTGGTCGGCTCGGTGTCGGCAAACGGAATCACCCTCTCGCCATAGGCCGCCTGGAGGGTTTCGAACATCGGATCCCGCGTGTTCATGCAGAGCGCGTGGTCGAAGGATTCGAGGTAGTCGCCGACCGCGTCCTTCACGATCTTGAAATCGCACACCATCCCGGCGGCATCCAGGTCGCCGGCCTCGATCACCATCTCGATCTTCCGGCTGTGCCCGTGAGGGAACCGGCACTTGTCCGGGTGCTGCGCGAGCATGTGACCGTTTTCGATTTCTATGGTTTTGCAGATGCGGTAGGGCATTCAGGTTCCTTTGGTATTTCCGAAGAGGCGGATGTGGAGGCGGTCACAGTAACGGTAGCCGAATTTTTTACAGAAGTCGATCAGCCATCCTTCGCGGCCGGCGAGGGTGGCGGAGCCCGTCCCCTCGGGCATGAGATGGATCATCCATGCGGGAATGTCCGGAAATCCCGCCTTCAAAACAACGAGCGCCCCGGCGGCATCGTCCTCGGTGGCGACGACGAGTTTGATCTGGTGCGGGTAGGCCCGGATCCATTCCGCGAGGACGTCCGGCCGGTACCTTGCCTCCTCGTGGAGCCTGATCCATGCGGGATCGGCGCTGCCTTCCAGCGGGGTCGAATTGCCGAACTTCGGGCTGAGCGACGCGAGGTCGCAGGCGATCCCGTCGGGCGCGACTGTTCCGGCGGTCTCGATGGTGATGTGGTATCCGGCCTCGCGAAGCGCTGCGGCAAGCTCGCGGATATTGCGGGCGATCATCGGCTCGCCACCGGTCAGGACAACGTGACTCGCGGGGTATTTTTTCACCTCTTCCAGGATCCGCTCGACGCCGAGGTCCTCGCCTTCGGGATTCCATGACGCATACGGGGTGTCGCACCACCGGCACCGCAGGTTGCATCCCGAGGTGCGGATGAAGACCGACGGCACGCCAGCCAGCCCGCCCTCACCCTGGATCGAGTGGAAAATCTCGGAGATCAGCATGTGGCGGGCTTCGGAGGAAGCGGGCTTGTGGACAGGTAATCCGTGGGATCGGGCACGCCGGAAAGGAGGAACGCCTCGCGGCGCTCGACGCAGGTGCCGCATTCGCCGCAGTGGGTCTCCCCGCCGACGTAGCACGACCAGGTCTTCGAAAAATCAACGCCGAGCTCGTGCCCGCGCCGAGCGATGCCGGCCTTCGTCATCGAGATGAACGGGCGGAGGAGCTCGACCTCCGCATACGTCCCGAGGCGGATCGCATCGCCCATCGCTCGCATGAAGTCCTCCCGGCAATCCGGGTAGATCGCATGGTCGCCCGCATGCGCTGCGATGACGAGCCCGCCGGCCTCTTTGCTCTCGGCAAAACCTGCGGCGATCGAGAGCATGATTCCGTTGCGGAAGGGGACGACGGTCTTCTTCATCGACTGCTCCTCGTAATGTCCCTTCGGAATTTCCCCGCCCGTTTTGAGGAGGCCGGACTCGAACTGCTCGCCGATGAATGCGAGCGGGACGACGAGGTGCGGGATCCCGAGACCCCCGGCATGCCGCTCCGCGAACGGGATCTCGCGGTCGTTGTGCTTCGATCCGTAATGGAAGCTGATCGCCGCCACGACCGCGCGGGACTCCCGCGCATCGTAGAGCGCCACCACCGAATCCATCCCCCCGCTGACCAGCACCACAACCTTTCGTTTGCGATCCGTCATGCGTTCCCTTTTTTATCCGTCCAATGGCAGCCCATGATTTTCCCGTGCGAGCAGCCCGCCCTTACCCGCGAAGGCGGACGAGGAGGTCTCCTCCGTCCACCGTGTCGCCGACTTCGGCGAAAAGCTCCTCGATGACGCCGTCGGCTGGAGCGTAAAGTGTGGTCTGCATTTTCATGGCTTCGAGGGTGAGGAGTTTGTCGCCCTTGGCCACGCGAGAGCCGTTGCCGGAAGCCAGCGAGGTGACCATGCCCGGGATCGGGGCGCCGACCTCGAGCGGGTTCGCGGGGTTCGCTTTCGGGCGCGCCTTGGTTTTCGCCGGAACCGATTTGTCGGTGGCCGTCGCCTCGCGCGGCATGCCATTCAGCTCGAACGAAATGATCCGGCGCCCGTCCTTGTCGGCGGCGCCGATGTTGATGAGCTTGATGAAAAGGGTTTTGCCCTGCTCGATATCGACGGTGATTTCCTCGCCGGGCTTGAGGCCGTAAAAGAAAGCCGGGGTCGGAAGGACGCTCACATCGCCGAAGTCGCGCGCGAATTTCGTGAAGTCGGCAAAGACGTCCGGATACATCAGGTGGCTGAAGAGCTCGTCGGCATCCGGCTCGTGCTTGAGCCTGGCCGAGAGCTCGGCGCGAACGGCGGAGAGATCGACCTTGGGGGCGCGGGCGGACTTGGGTTTCGCCTTTCCGAGAACCGCCTCGACGAGCGGCTTCGGCCATCCGCCGAACGGGTTGCCGAGCCCGCCCGCGAGCATGTCTTTGACCGATTCGGGGAACGGCATGCCGGGCTCGAGGTTCACGACATCCGCCGGGCGGATCCCGCGGGTGAAGAGGAAGAGCGCCATGTCGCCGACGACTTTACTGGAGGGCGTGACCTTGACGATGTCGCCGAAGAGCGTGTTGACCTCGGCGTAGCACCGGGCGATTTCCGGCCAGCGGTGCGCGAGCCCCATGCTGGCGGCCTGCTCCTTGAAGTTCGTGAACTGCCCGCCGGGCATCTCGTGAAGGTAAACCTCTGCGCTGCCGGTGCGCGGGGACGTGTCGAACGGCGCGTAGTAGGTGCGGACCTGCTCCCAGTAGTCGGCGAATTCGTTGAGCGCCCCGAGGTCGAGCCCGCTGGCGCGCGGGGTGTTCTCGAGCGCGGCGACGAGGCTGTTGAGGTTCGGCTGCGACGTGCTTCCGGACATCGAGGAAATCGCGGCGTCGACGACGTCCGCGCCGGATTCCGCCGCCATCAGCACCGAGGCAGCGTTCACCCCGCTGGTATCGTGGGTGTGGAAATGCACCGGCAGCGAGACCGCGGCGCGGAGCGCCTTGATGAGTGCCCGCGCGGCGAATGGACGGCAGAGCCCGGCCATGTCCTTCACCGCGAGGATGTGAGCGCCCATTTTTTCGAGCTCCCTGGCGAGGCCGATGTAATATTTCAACGAATACTTCGTGCGCTTCGGGTCGAGGATGTCGCCGGTGTAGCAGAGGGCACCTTCGCAGACCGCCGGCGTCGCCCGCACGGCCTCCATGGCGGCCCGCATGTTCGGCAGGTCGTTCAGCGAATCGAAAATCCGGAAGATATCCATGCCGGCCTCGGCCGAATGCCGCACGAATCCTTTCACGACGTTCGGCGGGTAGTTCGAGTATCCGACCGCGTTCGACCCGCGCAGAAGCATCTGGAAGCAGATGTTCGGAACCCGCCTGCGCAGCTCGCGAAGCCGCTCCCACGGGTCCTCGCGCAGGAACCGCATCGCCGCGTCGAATGTCGCGCCCCCCCACATCTCGAGGCTGAAGAGCCCGGGCGTCCGCCGGGCGACCGCGTCGGCCGCCGCCAGCATGTCATACGTGCGGACGCGCGTCGCCAGCAGCGACTGGTGCGCGTCGCGGAACGTCGTGTCCGTGAAAAGCACCCGCTTCTGCGAACGCGTCCACTCGGCAAATTTTTCCGCGCCGACCCTGAGGAGGATCTGGCGGGTGCCATCCGGCGGCGGCGCGTGGCGGTCGTATTGCGGGCGCGGAACGGTGTCGGGGGCGGCGGTGATCCGGTGGCCTTTGACCTGCGGGTTCCCGTTGACAATCACGTCGGCCAGAAACGCCAGGAGCTTCGTGGCGCGGTCGCGGCGCGGCTTGAAATCGAACAGCGCGGGCGTCGTGTCAATGAGCGTCGTCGTCGCCCCCCCGGTGCTGAACGCCTCGTGCTGGATGACGTTTTCCAAAAACGGAATGTTCGTCTTCACGCCGCGGATCCGGAACTCGCGCAGCGCGCGCAGCATCCGCTGCAACGCCATGGGAAACGTCTGCCCGGACGCCGTGACCTTCACCAGCAGCGAGTCGTAGAACGGCGTGATGACGCTGCCGGTCGTGCCCATCCCCGTGTCGAGGCGGATGCCGAAACCCGCGGAGCTGCGGTAGGTGATCAGCTTGCCGTAGTTCGGCGTGAATTTGTTGGCGGGGTCTTCGGTCGTGACCCGGCACTGGACGGCGAATCCGTTGCGCGGAATGCCGTCCTGCGCGGGCAGGGCGAGATCCGGCCCGTGCAATCCGGCGCCCGCGGCGACGAGGATCTGCGAGCGCACGAGGTCGATCCCGGTGATCTGCTCGGTCACCGTGTGCTCGACCTGGATCCGGGGATTCATCTCGATGAAGAACCATTCCCCGCGATCGAGGTCGTAAAGGAACTCGATCGTCCCCGCGTTGTTGTAGCCGATGCCCTCCGCGATCCGCACCGCCGCATCACAAAGCTCCCGGCGGACGCGGTCGTCCAGCCCGATCGAGGGCGCGACCTCGACAACCTTCTGGTGCCGGCGCTGGACCGAGCAGTCGCGTTCGTGAAGGTGCAGGACGCCGCCGTGGTTGTCGCCGAGGATCTGCACCTCGAGGTGCTTCGCCCGCGGGATGTATTTTTCGAGAAAGACGGCCGGATTCCCGAACGCGCGTTCGGCCTCGCCCCGCGCCTCGTCGAGCAGGGGCACAAGCCCGGCCTCCTCGGGCACGACGCGCATCCCGCGCCCGCCTCCGCCGAAGGCCGCTTTGATGATCAGAGGAAACCCGATCTTGCGCGCGATTTTGATCGCCTCCTTCCGGTCCCCGACCGGATCCTCCGTGCCCGGCAGCGTCGGGACATGGAGCTTCTGCGCCAGCGCGCGGGCGGCGGTCTTGTCGCCCATCATGGCAAGCAGCTTGGAACCGGGCCCGACAAACGTGATGCCCGCATCCTCACAGGCCCGGGCGAACTCCGCGTTCTCCGAAAGGAACCCGTAGCCGGGATGGATCATGTCCGCACCGCATTCTTTCGCGAGCCCGACGATCCCCCCGATATCCAGATACGCCCCGACCGGCCCCTTCCCCTCGCCGACCAGATACGCCTCGTCCGCCTTGAACCGGTGCATCGAAAGCCGGTCCTCCTGCGCGTAAACCGCCACCGTCCGCATCCCGAGCTCGGTCGCCGCACGAAAGACCCGGATCGCAATCTCGCTCCGGTTCGCAACAAGAATTTTTTTTCCGGCAACCAGGGGCACACGCAAGGGATTCGATTTCATGACAAAAATATGATCTGCCTGACCGGGGAAAATCATTCGCATTCACCGGCTGCCGCAACAATCACAAAATGAGAATTCTTGATCGGATGGGCCGAGATGCCGAGAACGCGGAGGAAGAAGCCCTGAAGGAACTGGATGACATTCGTGCGGTCGTGGAACTCAAGTTCGTGGAGAAACTCGCGCCTGACCGCAACAAGCAAGTGCTGCCCCGAATGTCGCTCAGTTAAGCCCCGAAGGGGCAACATCGAACAGCCCAGGGCAAGCGTCCGCGCCGCCCTGGGTCTTGGATAAAAAAGGAGACCTGCCGTGAATGGGCAGCATCCCGAAACGTCCTGAACTTCGGGGCCGCGACGATCAAAGAAAGCCTCCCCCGCATCGTCAACAATCTCCCTGCCTACGCGCCTCTGCGTGAACCAATCCCATCCAAAATCCCGGCTGCCATCCCCGGCACTGGGCCATCGTCCCGCCGCCCCTTGAAACGCTCGTCCAGGAATCGCTTCTCCACCGGCGGACGCTGGATCGGCGAACGCGTCTCCAGCACCGACGGCACGGCCCACTTCCCCGCCCACGCCACCGGATAAATTCTCTCATACAGAACCCGAATCGCCTCATCCGCCTGCGGCACCTTCCACCCCTCGGATCCCCCTGCCTTCAGCGACCCAAAAACGCCTCGACTTCCGCCGCACCTGCTTCATGATACCGCTTCGGCGCAATGAACTTCCCGAACCGTGTCCCCCACATGCGCAGAAACGTAACCCGCTTCTCTTCCTTCCCCCCTCAAAAAACATGCCCTCCAACCGCTCAAAAAATGCCGTCTTTCCTCCTCTCACGCCTGTTTTTTCGTTTTAAATTGGGTTCATGCCTACATAGGCTACGTCAAACCTATTTTAATATTAACCCAATTGAACCCAATTTACGTTCGCAGAGAACATGACGCTTTCCTACAATCCAACACCAACCAGAAAATGAAAACACATACACTAATCCTACTCGCAGCACTCACTCTGACTGGTTGCTTTGAAAGCAAGTTTGACAGAGAAAAGGCTGAGGCGATACTCAACAAAAAACTTTCTCAGCCCAGCATTTCGACTCTTGGGTTTTCGGATTCCGGCTTTAAGAAGGCTGAGCAAAACAAGCTTATTATAGAAGTAGGCTTTTTTAACAACTACAAGATTACAGATAAGGGAATGGCCGTTTTTGGCACTTTAGCCACACAGGAACAACTCATATCCTGTGGTATCATGTCTGACAATGCGGCTGGTCTAACGTTAAAGTTAAAACTAGCTGAGAAGGTCACTTCAATTGATGGGATCGCAAACGCCGGAAATGGAAGAAAGTTAGTCGAGTTCACTACCGGCTACCTTTTCCCTGCAAGCACACCACCGGAAATCACACAATACCTATACAGCGGCAGGCAAGCAAAAGCAGTTTTTGCCCTTTACGATGATGGGTGGCGGATTCTTGAAGAATAAGATGTCAAACACGCTTTTTTCATCGCTTATTTTTAATCCAGTCATTTTTGGATCATCGCCTATGCCCGCACAAGAGGCTGCCTCGGAGACCAATATGTGCATTGATATTATTGAACCGTACTACACGGACGTAGAGCGGATAAGTCTGAGGCTTGAGCCACTTGAAAAGCCATTGCGGTTTCTAAAACAAGTGACAGATTACGGCGTAAGCCAGATAGAAGAAACAAATGCGCAAACTTGGCTGATTAGTAAATTGTATTAAAGTGTAAGTGAGGTCATCCTTGATCCTGCATCGGCACCAAAAATTGCCGCAGTAGTAAAAAAGCAGAAAAGCGAACTTAAAGAGTATCATGAGAAACAAAAGCAGTATTATGTAGAGATAATACGGATTAACGCTGATAAATACAACCAATTAATGAAGCTAAACAAACAAAGTGAAGCCGCTAATGCCAAGCAAGAATATAAATATTGGAGCGACTACTACGACAGATTATTGAAGCAAGCAGCCGAGAAGCATTCAAGCCTTTACCACTAAAACAAAAAATCGAACAAGCCAGTCCACCGAATCCCGTGCCTCCGGCACTTTCGTCACGATTCTTGCTTGCGCAAGAAGTCGTGCCGAAAGCAAGCGGGATGCGGTGACTGGGGACGTTCGCAAAATAAATGTCTTGCGTGACGTAGCACGTTGAGACTACATTCGGTCATGCCAGTCAAAGAATCATACGTCCGTGCCAGAGTAGACAACCGCCTCAAGCGAGATTCCGAGGTGATTCTGCATGAACTCGGATTGACCACAACCGATGCAATCAGAATCTTCCTGCATCAGGTCCGCCGTCACAAGGGGCTCCCCTTTGATCTACGCCTGAAGGAAGACAACTCAGACATCCTGTTACCCGTTGCCATCCGTCAGTCCGCGCTTGATTCCGTGTATGACGACTGAACCTGGGCAGGTGTATCTGGTTAACCTTGGCATGGCAGCCAAGACGCGTCCTATGCTGGTCGTTTCGCGGCGCGATGATGATGCGCCCCGTGCCCTTTCTGTTTGCGCGCCGATTACGACATCCACCCGCGACAGCGAGTATGAGGTTTCCATCGGGAAGCCGAAGTTCCTGCACGAGACGAGTTATGTGAACGTGCAGGGTTTGCAGGCGATACAGCACCACGAACTCAAGCGGATGATCGGGCGATTGTCAGATGCGGATTTGCAGACTGTTATGAATGCAATCAAGTGGCTCTTCGACATCGACACAGAGGCACAAAGATAATGCGAACGGCTCGTCCAATTAATCGCTGGCCCGTGGGGAGTTTCGATGAACACCGCTTTGACGTTCGACCGCTCAGGCACAGGTCCTGCGAAGAGCAGAGCAGGCCGAGTGCCTTAGCTCCCGATGCGTTCGATCCACCCTCACCGCCAGCCAGCGATACCTGACGGCGGACGTTCGACAAAAAAAATCTGCTCGCGCACGGCCTCCGATTGTGCAACGATGAAAACATGACAACACGATTCACATATTGGATCGAGGCGGATGGCCGGTATCTTGGATATCTCAATGATTATCCGGATCACTGGACGCAAGGTGATAATATACCGGATCTTAAGGATCATCTACGCGATCTGCATGAGACGTTTTCATCAGACGAGATTCCCGGCATTAAAAGAGAAGAAGAATTGGAAGTCGCGTGAAGCGTCGCGATTTGATTGCCAAACTGGAGGTTGCGGAATGCGTTTTGCTCCGGCACGGCGGAAGACACGACATTTACCACAATCCGAGAACCGGGGTTTCACAACCAGTGACAAGACATCGGGAAGTGAACGAGCTTCTGGCCAAGAAAATCATTCGTGACCTCACACGTGATGATTAAAAAGAAACATAGTCGAACAGGCTGTCCAGTTAATCGCTGGCCCGTCGGGAGTTTCGATGAGCGCCAATTTGACATTCCACCGCTCAGGCACAGGGCCTGCTGGCAGAAGAGCAGGCCGGAAAGGGGTCCTTGCTCTTTGATATTTTGTTCAACTTTATCAGCATCATCCGCGATGGCGTGGCGCCGGTTATGGATTTTTCTCTATCGACACCGGGCGATTGGCGGATCTAAATTACTGTCGAATTATGCATATCCCGACAGGAAGGATGGAAGGCGCGATCACCCGGATTGGGAGACGGCCGGCCGATGCGCCCGTTGCCTGATTTTTCCAACATGATAAAACCCATGAAACCCGGTCCCGTCTCGCAGTTCATTGATCTCCACTACCGCCACTTCAACGCAGCGGCGCTGAAGGACGCCGCCGAGGCCTACTCGACGCACCTTGACGGCGGAGGGATCATGCTGATGACCCTCGCCGGAGCGATGAGCACCGCCGAGCTCGGAATCTCGCTCGCCGAAATGATCCGACAGGGGAAAATCCACGGGATCGTCTGCACGGGCGCAAACCTTGAGGAGGATGTCTTCAACCTCGTCGCGCACGATTTTTACGAGAGGATCCCGAACTACCGCGACCTCACTCCCGCCGACGAACAGGCGCTCCTCGACCGCCACATGAACCGCGTCACCGACACGTGCATCCCGGAAATGGAGGCGATGCGCCGGATCGAAAACGTCATCCTCAAGGAATGGATGGATGCCGACGCGCGCGGCGAACGGCTTTTTCCGCACGAATTTTTCTGGCGGATCCTCGACTCGAAGGAGCTGCAGGCGAGCTTCCAGATTGATCCCAGGAACAGCTGGCTCCTCGCGGCCAAGGAAAAAAATCTCCCGATGTTCGTGCCCGGCTGGGAGGACTCGACGCTCGGCAACATGTATTCCGCCCACTGCATCGAGGGGGATGTCAAAAACGTCCACACCGTCC
>JBAXXD010000020.1:0-47316 GCA_037128135.1 Verrucomicrobiia bacterium | reverse complement strand
GTCAATGGCAGCACGCGCGAGGCCGTCGTCGAGGAAGTCCGGTGACAAAAAAGTATTAAGTTTTAAGAATTAAGTAGTAAGAAAAACGCCCGCATTTCTTCCCATCCTTCCCATTATTCCTATCATTCCCATGACCCTCACTCTCGACGAATTTCCTGCCTCCACTTACGCCGAATGGAAAAAAGCGGCGGAGGAGTCGCTCAAAGGGGCCTCCTTTGAAAAAAAGCTGATCACTCCGACCCCGGAGGGCATCAAGCTCCAGCCGATCTACGGCCAAGAGGATCTCGAGGCGCTCGCACTTCCGGAGAGCTGGCCCGGGCTCGCCCCCTTCGTGCGCGGCTCATCGGCCTCGGGGTTCAAAGCCAAGCCGTGGCTCATCGCGCAGGAACTCTCTTGCGGATGCCTGGACAATTTCAACGCCGCGCTCAAACGCGACCTCCTGCGCGGGCAGAACGCGGTCGTCGTTCTGCCGGATGTCGCCACCCGGCACGGGCAGGATCCCGACGAGGCGGTTTGCGGGGAAGTCGGGGAATGCGGGCTTTCGCTGGCGACCCTCGACGATGCCGCGCGCGCCTTTGCCGGCGTGGATCTTCACGCCGCCCCCGTGCTCGTTTTTGCCGGAGCCAGCGCGCTTCCGATGGCCGGACTTCTGAAAGCGCTCTCGGGGGAGAAGGGTTTCTCCGGTGCCGTTCTCGCCGATCCGCTGACCGAGTGGGCGCGCGACGGGAAGCTCGATCTTTCGCTCGACGACGCCTTGGCGGAACTTGGCGCCGTCTCGAAATGGGCGGCCGGAAAAGGGATCCGCACGGCGGGCATACAGGCCAACCTCTGGGCGGATGCCGGCGGCACGGCCGTCGAGGAGCTCGCATTCGGGCTCGCGACCGGAGCGGCATATTTCCGCGCCCTTGCGGCGGCAGGGGTTCCGGAGGATGAGATTGCCCCGCGTTTTGTCATGGCGCTCTCCCTCGGATCCAACCTCTTCATGCAGATCGCGAAGATCCGCGCGGCCCGGCTGCTCTGGGCCCGGATTGTCGGGGCCTTCGGCGTCAAGCCCGCCCCGCTCTTCATCCACGGGCGCTGCAGCATTTTCAACAAGTCCATGCTCGACCCGCACACGAACATGCTCCGCGCTACGGCCGAAGGCTTCGCGGGCGTCATCGGCGGAGTGGACAGCATGCACGTCGCGGCCTTCGACGAAACGGTGCGCACGCCGGACGAGTTTTCCTCGCGCATCGCCCGCAATGTCCATGTGATTCTGGCCGAAGAATGCGGGTTTGCCGAGGTCGCCGACGCGGCCGGCGGCTCGTGGTATGTGGAATCCCTCACGATTGAGCTCGCAAAAAAAGCCTGGGACTTGTTTCAGGAGGTCGAGAAGCACGGCGGCATGGCGGTCGCGCTCCGCGAGGGGTTCCCCCAATCCGCCGTCGCGCTCAGCGCGAAGGCCCGCCTCGACGCGGTCTCGAAGCGCCGCGAGTCCGTCCTCGGAGTCAACCTGTTCCCGAATCCTTCCGAAACCCCGCTCGCGCCGAACCCGGACGATTCGCAAAAAAAATTCGCCGCGCGCTCGAAGCGGATCGCATCCGTCCGCAAGGGTGGGGTGAGTCTTGCATCGGCCTCCGTGGATGACGTCGCCAAAGCCTTCCAAGCCGGCGCCACGATCGGCGAGGTCAGCAAGGCCCTGCCTCGCAAGGGAGCCAACATGCCCGCGATCACCCGCGTGCCCGTCATCCGCGCCGCCGAAGGCTACGAGCGGCTCCGCGCCGCCTCCGGCAAGAATCCGCCCCGGGTCTGGCTCGCGAAATTCGGTCCTCCCAAACAATCGAAAGCCCGCGCCGATTTCGCATCCGGGTTCTTTTCCCCGGGCGGCTGCGACGTCCGCCAGCAGGCCGCCGGCGCGAAGTCCGTGGAGGAAGCGCTCGAACAGGCTGCCGCCTCAAATGCCCGGGTCGTTGTCGTCTGCTCGACGGACGACACCTATCCGGAAATCATCCCCGCATTTGTCCCGGCGCTGAAAGCGAAAATGCCGGGCGTCAAAGTCTTCCTGGCCGGATACCCGGCGGACCAGATCGAAGCGCACAAGGCCTCGGGCGTGGACGACTTCATCCATATCAAATCCGATTGCCTCGCCTTCCTCACTAATCTGAATAAAGAACTCGCCAAATGACCCTGCGCTCGCATCCGCCCGACCGCACGCCCGGAGCGCACGCCCGACCGCACGCCTGGAGCGCACGCTTCCAGCGTGCATCCGACCGTCATCCTGCCGGTCGTTCCCTGAACACATCCTCATTTTTTCCTTGCCACCATGAAATGCCCTGACTTCACACAAATCGCCTTCAGTCCGGAACCCGCCGCCACCGAGGCCGCATGGCAGCATGCCTTCCAAACCGAGACCGGAAAATCTCCCGCCGACTCGGCATGGGTGACCAACGAGACGATCCCGGTGAAGCCGGCCTACGGTCCTGCGGATCTGGCGGACTGCAAGCATCTCGGCTACACGGCGGGCGTTGCGCCTTTCCTGCGCGGGCCGTATGCGACGATGTATGTCCAGCGCCCGTGGACGATCCGGCAATACGCCGGGTTTTCGACGGCGGAGGAATCGAACGCATTTTACAAGCGCAACCTCGCGGCCGGCCAGGCGGGGCTCTCGGTGGCCTTCGACCTTGCGACCCACCGCGGCTACGATTCCGACCATCCCCGGGTTGTCGGCGATGTCGGCAAGGCGGGCGTTGCGATCGATTCGATCCTCGACATGAAGATTCTCTTCGGCGGGATCCCGCTCGACCGGATCAGCGTCTCGATGACGATGAACGGTGCCGTCCTTCCGGTCCTCGCGTTCTACATCGTCACCGCGCTCGAGCAGGGCCTCACGCTCGACCAACTCGCCGGAACAATCCAGAACGACGTCCTCAAGGAGTTCATGGTGCGGAATACCTACATCTATCCGCCGGAACCCTCGATGCGGATCATCGCCGACATCTTCGAGTTCACGTCGCAGAAAATGCCGAAGTGGAACTCGATCTCGATCTCCGGCTACCACATGCAGGAAGCCGGTGCCACCGCCGACCTCGAAATGGCCTACACGCTGGCGGACGGGCTGGAGTATCTCCGCACCGGCACGGCCGCCGGGCTCGACATCGACGCGTTCGCCCCGCGCCTCTCGTTCTTCTGGGCGCAGGGAAAAAACCTCTTCATGGAGGTCGCGAAGATGCGCGCCGCGCGCGTCCTCTGGGCGAAGATCGTCAAGGGATTCAACCCGAAAAACCCGAAGTCCATGGCCCTGCGCACGCACTCGCAGACGAGCGGATGGTCGCTCACCGAGCAGGATCCGTTCAACAACATCGCCCGCACGTGCATCGAGGCGATGGCCGCCGCGATGGGCCACACCCAGAGCCTCCACACGAACTCGCTGGACGAGGCGATCGCCCTCCCGACTGACTTCTCGGCCCGCATCGCCCGCAACACCCAGCTCTTCCTCCAAAACGAAACCGGCATCTGCTCGGTCGTGGATCCGTGGGGCGGCAGCTACTACGTCGAGGCACTCACCCGCGATCTCCTCGAAAAGGGCTGGGCCCACATCCAGGAGGTCGAAGCCCTTGGCGGGATGTCGAAGGCGATCGAAACCGGCCTGCCAAAAATGCGCATCGAGGAAGCCGCCGCCCGCCGGCAGGCAAAAATCGACTCGGGCACCGAGACGATCGTCGGCGTCAATAAATACCGCCTCGAAAAAGAAGACCCGCTCGATATCCTCACCGTGGACAATACGGCCGTCCGCATCTCCCAGATCGAACGCCTCAAAAAACTCCGCGCCGAGCGCGACGATGCCGCCGTCCGCCGCTGCCTCGACGCGATCACCGCCGCGACCGCAGACAAGAAGCACGGGAACCTCCTCGCCCTCGCGATCGAGGCCGCCCAGGCCCGCGCCACTCTCGGAGAAATCAGCGACGCCGTCGAAAAAGTCGCCGGCCGCTACCAGGCGGTCATCCGCTCGATCAGCGGAGTCTACGCCTCATCCTACGGACATATGGACGACATCAAAGCAGTTCGCACGCTGGCCGACGCCTTCGAAAAACGCGAGGGCCGCCGCCCGCGCATCCTCATCGCAAAAATGGGCCAGGACGGACACGACCGCGGTGCCAAAGTCGTGGCCACCGGCTACGCCGACCTCGGGTTCGACGTGGATATCGGCCCGCTCTTCCAGACCCCCGAGGAAACCGCCAAGCAGGCGGTCGAAAACGATGTCCACATCGTCGCCATGTCCAGCCTCGCCGCCGGACACAAAACCCTCCTCCCCGCTCTCATGGCCGAACTCAAGCGCCTCGGACGCCCGGACATCCTCGTCGTCGCCGGCGGGGTCATCCCCGCCCAGGATTACGACTTCCTCCGCCAGGCCGGCGCCGTCGCCATCTTCGGCCCCGGAACAAAAATCCCCCAGTCCGCCAAAGAACTCATCGAAATCCTCAACGCCCGCACCGCCTAACAGTTTTCACGCGGAGGCGGGGAGGTGCTGAGATGATTTCGGCGGGGAGTGCCTGCGATCCGTCCAAGACTTGCTCGGCTATACCGATGTCTCCACCACCATGTGGCTGAGCTGAACGTTGGGGGATGACGACCTGATGAAACACCGAGAGATCCTCACAAAGCTCATTGACGAGATTGTTGCGTTCGATCCCGACTGCAGCATCCTTATTGGTGGCAGTTTGTCGCGAGGCGAGGAACGCCAAGACTCGGACATCGATCTTCACGTTTGGCTATCCAAGGAACCTGACCCTGGTCAATTCAACGACCTGATCAACGAGGATACCCGCGCACACTGGCATGTGTGCACGGAGCGAGACGGTGTCAAGATTGACATCGGTTGGCGACTGTTTGATGCACTGCTGGAGGAGATCCCCGCCAACGTGGCAATGGTTTACTATCCCTGCGTTCTCTGGGAGATTGCGCGGGATCCGTCCGGCAAGCTGGAAAGCCACATCGCGGCCATGCAGCGTTGGCTGGACCGGCATCCGTGGGTGGTAGAAGTATGGGGGAAGCAATACGAGGACATGTGCCGACACAAGAAAGATCCGTCCCATCCCCTTGCTTACACCGAGAGGGAATGGTATGCACACTTGCAGGGACTGATAAACCAGCGCAAGAGAGAAGGAGAAGACCCTGGCAACTGGGTGCAGTGACCGGCCGGCTCCAGGTCTTTACCGGTTTGCTACGGGTTCAAAAAACATTCGATCACCGGGATCGGCATGTTTTCGGGAGCATCCATCAGGCGCAGGCCGATCGCGCCTGCCGGGATTCTCGGGTTGAGATTTTCGTTGGTCCATTTCTCCGGCTGGATTAACTGCATCCGGGTGCCGTCGCAAAGGAGCTGGGCGTAGTTGACTTTTCCTGCAAGGCCATGGAGGACGAGCGTTCCGGTGGGCCAGCGCATCAGGTGGACATAGAGCCGGTTGAGCTCGCGGTTGTAGGTGTAGCGGCAATCGGCGGGCGGAGGCGGAAGCTCTTTCGGGGCGGCACCGCATCCGTAGATCGAGCGCGAGTTGTGCCTCATCCAGTGGGCGTAATAATTGAGAATCTCCATTTCGCGGTCGCAAATATAACCCCGGCTGGTCGGCCCGATATTCATGAGGCTGTTGCCGTTCAGGCTCGTCTGGGTGATGAGGATTTCCAGGCAGCGAAACGGCGTCTTGAAATACGATTTTTCATCGCGGTTATACCCCCAGGCCGCTGTCAGGGTATGGCAGCCTTCCCACGGGATGCTGTTGCCGTCCTTGTCAACACAGTCGGAGTCGCGCACATAACCCTCAGGAGTGAGGAAGTCGTGTGCGCCGGGAATCGCAAGGCGGTTGTTGAGGATGACGTGCGGCTGGAGCGAGCGGATCAGCTCCAGCATTTCCTGCGATTCGCATTTGACCGGGCAAATCTTCCCGCTGACATCGAACCAGAACTCGACGATCTCGCCGAACTCGGTGAGGAGTTCCCGGACCTGGTCGCGCATGTATTGGGCGTAACGGCTCATGTCGCGCCCTTCGTTGAGCTTGGCGATCTCCTCGTCTGCCAAATGGTCCAAGGCGTGGTTGCCGTCCTTGGTGATGAGGTAATCGGGATGGTGCCAGTCGCTGATAGAATAGTAGAGCCCGATCCGGATGCCCTCGGCGCGAAAGGCGGCGACGAGTTCCTTGAGAACGTCGCGGCGCGCCGGGGAGTTGGTCACTTTGTAGTCGGTGAACTTGGTGTCCCACATGCAGAAGCCATCGTGGTGCTTGGTGTCGATCACGACATACTTCATGCCGGCGTTCTTGGCGGCTTTCGCCCATTCGGCGGGAACAAAGAGATCCGGGTCGAAATTGTCGATGAGGAACTGGTAGTCCTCCTCCGTGATCCGCTCTGCGCGCCTGCACCACTCGTTGATGCCGATCATCGAGTAGATGCCCCAGTTAACAAACATTCCCAACCGATCTTTCTGCCAGAGTTTCATAGGATTCATCATGTCAAGCGGGGACGGTTCGTTGGCTGGATCGGTTTTGTGCTGGTTGTCTGAATGTTGTTTCATTTTGGTATTGGTAGGAGAGACCAGGTGGTCATTTGAAAATCAAATTTTTCACCTTGCCCACGCCGCGCTCGCCGCGGACACTCTCGACAATCTTGTCCCGGTCCGCATCTGGGAATCCTGCCAGGACCATCTCCTCGACCTGACAATCGAGTTCGGGGAAATCGAATTTCAGGGTGTAGCCTGGCTCAGTGTCGGCATGTTTGGCTTGGGCGACTGGGCCCACCGTGATGTTCGGCCTGCAACCGCGGATATTCTTTAGGTAGAGGTGGCCGATGTTATTGTGCACCTGGATGCAACCGTTCCATTTGTTATAACCACACCCTGCATAGCTGTCCAGGAAGTCGATGTTCTCCAGGAATATCCAATCCATGAAGCCGGCGTCGGCGGGTGCGTTGACGGCGCGAAGAGGTTCCAGTAGTTGTAAATTTGGGAAGACTGACATTTTTAAGTCTCTGGTTCCGCTGACGTCCTGGATCACGACGTTGGTGAGCGGGTAGTCGCCCAGAATGCCGTTGCTGGCGAGCAGGCGCATGCCGCGGTGGCCGCCTTCCATGCGCAGGCCTTTGATCCAGAGGTGGTCGATCGGGCCCTCGCTCGTCTCGCCGCGGTAACTGAGCACGGAGACGAAGTCGTCGCCTGTCCAGCCAGCAATGTCCTTGATCACGATGTTTTTGGTCGGACCTTGGATATGTACGCCGTCGCTGAAGCATTCCTCGAAGGTGATGTCGCGGAACAGCAAGTTCTCGCCGTTACTGGCCAGGAACGCGAAGGCGGGAGAACGCATGATCCGCAGATGAGTGAAAGAGACATCCTTGACGTTCAGGAACAGGAAATTCCCCCAGGCAATGTATATTATAGGGTTGGCCGCATCCTCGCGCACGTCCGTATCGTTGCGTTTGCTGCTGGCGTGGTCCCACGTCCCGCCGGTGACGGAGATGTCATGGTCGCGGATGCCGGATGGCGGAACAGCTCCGGGAGCGAGATCCCGGACAACCGCCAAGTTTCGGTTGCGCACCATGCAAACCCTGGCGTCGGCGACAAGGCGGATCGTGGCGCCGGTGTCGGCCTTGATGTGCATGCCGCTGTCCAGAATGATCGGGCGGTCGATGTAGTAGGCCTCCTCGGAAGCCGCGAAATAGACGCCGCCGGTCTCGGCCAGCGCGGCGTCAATCGCGTCCGACCAGATGGCGATGTCCCGGCCGAACTGCTGGCACCTGACGACCTTCGACGCGTAGTTGGTGACTGGCGCGTATTCGAGCTTTTCGTTTTGCTGGTCGAGACGTTTCTCCATGGCTCCAAGAGTCTGAGTGATTTCGTGTTTTAGCATGGCTGTTTGGTTTTTTTGTTTGTTCTCTGATTCCGTGAAGGCATTGCTGCTCATCACTTGCGAGAGAACTCAATAACAAAGGGGTTTCCCCGCTCGACTCAAAGTCAATTGCTGGCCGGCTTTTGTCTCCACTTCCACAACCCCGCCCGCATCCGGTTTCAACGGCTTGCCATCATTCTGGGATTCCGGCCAGGGACTCAGCAGCCGCAACTTGCCGCCAACCGTCGAGGTGATTTCAATCTTCGCGACGTTGCCATCTATCTGTTCTGCGGAAACCAGGAACCCGCCCTGCGCGCGCAGGTTATTGAACTTCGCGTCCTGCTCTTTCGGCCAGCACGGGAACACGCGGATGATGTCGCCCACGCTCTGCATCAGGAATTCAGTGACCAGCGCCACCACGCCTATGCTTTCCGCCATGTAGGTTAAATGCCCGAAATCGTGAAAAATGAACAGGCCGTTTGCAAGCTCACTGCTCTTAAAGAAGTCCCTGCCGTCCTTCAATCCTTCCGGCATGGATAACCGCGCCTTGGCGATATTGAACATGATATGCGAATTACCGCCGCATTGCTTCGTGTCCTTGATCGTCCGCCTGAACAGCTCCTTCACGGGCTCGGGCGAAAACCAGGTCACCTGCTCACACGGAAACACGGGTGACGCCGGAACTTCAATGTTGTGTTGAGGCACCTGCTGATACTTACAGCCGGCCCAGTCCACCACCACCGGCATTCCCTTCGAGTCCGCCGCCACAGGATAATCGGCAAGAAGGGCTTTCACGGCCAGGCATTCAGCTGCCAGATCCCGGTCCTTCCCCAGCTCTTTTGACGCCTTGTCAAATGCGTCAAACGTATATTGCGCATAGGCGATGTCGAACGGGCAGTTGGCAATGCCCAGCTCACCATGCTCCGGACTGTATGACGGCCCGAGCATAATCTTGCCGGAGCCGTCCTTCGCACATTGCTTCGCGAACGAAAGATAGAATTTTGCGGCTTCACGCAGCGTCGGGTAAATCTTTGCCTCAAGGTAGACGCGGTCAGGATCGCACAGGTGCTTGTGCCAGAGATTCTGCGCCGTCATCCCGACCATGCCAATCGTCATCCCCCACGGTGCCATCTGCAGTGACCGTTTGTTCACGCTCTTGCAGACTGCCGGATCAGGCTCATGCAGGAACTGGCTGATCGCGTAATAAACCCCGTCACATCCGAATATTTCCCTGGCCTGCCATTGCGCGCGCGGCAGCAGGCTGTGGACGTATTCGATCCAGGGATCGGCAAGTTCCGGGTGGTTCGGCGAGATCACCGACCAGAACGGCTGCCAGGAGTTGTAATTGAAATGAAAGTCCGCGTGCCAGGGCGTGCTGTCTGTCACCAGCGGCGGCACCAACCCGACCGGATACCTGCCGCCCGGCTGAGAGATTGTTCGGGCAAAATACAGTATCCGATACCACCACCGCTGCATGTCCGTGTCGGCCAGCTCAATGCCGCTGAGCGACCAGTAGCCGTTCCAGACCGCCTCATGCCCGGCAATGACTTTCTCGCGCGACTGCATGACTTCTGCCAGAGTTTTCCTCGCCAACTCCATCGCCGCTTCTCTGACATTGCCGGTCTTAATGTCAAACGATGTCACCAGCGAAACAGCCTTTACGTTCCCATCCCCCGCCACAGCCGCACAATACTCCATGCCTTTGTAATCCATATCGCCCGGCAGTTTCATGTGCAGCCATTCGACATTTCCGGCGGTTCCGGTTTCCGCAGCAGGCAGGGTTTCCGCAACGATTTCCTCAAGCTTCACGGCTTCGCCGGTCAAAAGAAGAAGCGCATTCCGATCCGCCAATACACGCACTTCGGCCTTGCCGCCATCTTCAGTTGTCACCGTGGCAACGGCACGCTGCAAATCCAATGTTCCTTCCGCGTTCACTGGCTTCGCCGGCTGAACCGCTCCAAGCCGCAGTGCCACGGCACACCTGGGCTGAGGAAACACATTCTTGTAACTCGGCGGCGCGCCCGTTGACCCGGTAATCGCGCCAGTACGGACATCCACTTTCGGCAGAGGCTGGTCGTTTGATGAATCCACGCGCGCATCCCAGATATCGTTCTTCGTGATGCGGACGATCAAGCCGCCATCCTTTTCCCAGACCAAACCATACAGGTCACCATTCCCGACCACCATCCCCTCTTTCTGGCCATCCGTCATCCGGGAAAGCGTAACGCCGGCATCCTTCAAGGCTTCAGGGTAAGGCAATGCATTCATAGTCAGGTGGTGGCCGTGGAGGATTGGAGTTTAGTAGGTGCAGTTTTTCGCCGCTGCGGCGAAGGCTTTGAGGTTTTCGACCGGGGTCTCGAAGAAGTGGTCGCTGGCCGAGCAGATGTAGCCGCCGTCATTTCCGAACCCCTCGAAGAGCCGGCGGGTTTCGGCTGCGATTTTTTTCGGGCTGCCGGTCGTGAGCACGTTGAACTGGTCCATGCCGCCGATCATCGCCAGCTTCCCGGCAAACTTTTCCCGGACAATTTCCGGGCCGGTGATATTCCCCCCTGTGCCAGGGGGAGAAAGCGTCTCCGAGGCATCGGTGCCATTTCGGATAATCAGGTCGAGGATGTGCATCATGCCTCCGCAGGTGTGGTAGGTCGAGCGGTGGCCGGCCGCGTGCAGGGCGTCGTGGAGTTGACGGTCGTAGGGCAGGCAAAACTCCTCGTGCATCGCCGGCGAGATCACCGTGTCGCTCCCGGCTCCGCCCCCGGTCTCGATGAGGTCGAACTTCGCGCCGACAAGCGACTCCTCGACAAACCGCAGCTTCTTTTCGAGCAGAGCCTTCAGCAACGCGTGGACCCAATCCGGGTTGTCCAGAGCCTCGAGGATGAGTTCCTCCTCGCTCATCAGGCAGCAGGCGTGCTGCCAGCATCCGGCTTGGTCGCCCCAGACAAACCCGCGAAGGATTCCGTCATCGCCGACCCGCGCATACTCGGCGGCGATCGCCTTCTTGTTGAGGCTTGCCACCGGCATGTATTTTGCGATGAGCGCGACATCTTCGTGCTTCTTGATGAGGTATTCGAGGATCCATGTGGTCGTCCGGTTGCCGCCGGTCTTGTAGGTGAGCGTGCCGCCCGGCGTATGGATCGTATGGTCAAGGAGCTTGTCGTTGGGATCGTCCTTGAGAACCGTGATTTCCTCGCGCCATTCGGGGGTCGAGACGATGAATTTCTCCGCGTCCGGAATCCAAAACTGGCCCATCGCCTCGAAGTATTGGATCTGGGCGTCCAGGCCGGTGATCCGGAAGGCCTCGAGCGCGTCAACCCCGTTCATGTATGTGTCGAGGTGGAATTTCTGCCACTGGTGGACGCTGACCGGCAGCCTGTCGGGTTTCTCGAGCGCCAGCGCTCGCATCATGCGTTCTTTGCTTTTCATAGGATAGATTGTGTTGCCTTCATTTTCCCCATCGCTGCCATGAGGGATTCGGGGGCAACGCAGCCCCTAAAGTCCGGTCGGATGGTCAAGGAACTGCCAGGGGAGGGCGAACCGTTCGGCGAGTTCTGCGGCCAGCGCCTTCACCCCGAAGGTCTCGGTCGCATAATGCCCGGCGTAGAAGAGGTTGACTCCGAGTTCCTCTGCCGCGGTGAACGACCAATGCGGTCCCTCGCCGGTGATCAGCGTGTCCACCCCCTCGGCCGCGGCCCGCGCGACTTCCCCACCGGCACCGCCCGTGACGACGCCGATTTTTCTGGCGACGACCGGTCCGCCCGGCGCCAGGTGGACGCGGCCGCCCACGGCAATCTCCAGAAGATTCCGCAGAACCTCCCGGTTGATTTCCGACGCGAACTTCCATCCGATCGGCCGGCCGCTCTCGAAAAAAAATGGTTCGCCTTCCGCGAGTTTCAGATGGCCGGCCAACAGGGCGTTGTTGCCGAGGCGCGGGTGGGCGTCGAGCGGAAGGTGCGCGCTGTAAATGGCCATGTCCGCTTCGATCGCGAGGCGTGTCTTGCGGTAGGCCGCGCCCGTCAAGGGGGCCAGTCCGCCCCAGTAAAGTCCGTGATGCACCAGAAGCAGATCCACCCCGGCAGCCGCCGCATCCTGGATCACCGCCTCGCAGGCGTCCACCGCGGCGCCGATCCGGGAAATGCCGCCCGAGTTCTCGATCTGCAGGCCGTTCAGCGCGTTCGGGTAATCGCCAGACCCGGGGATCCCCAGCAGCTCGTTCAAATATCCGACCGCCTCGCTCAAATGCATGACGTCATTGGATCCGATCTCCGCGAGGATTTGAAGGATTTCTTTCCGGCGGCGGCGGCGATTTTTTCTTTCTTCCTCCGCGCAGGCAGGCGCTGTAGAGTCCGCCGCCTATGCTTAGAGCCGGAATCGTCGGACTCCCGAATGTCGGGAAGTCCACTCTCTTCAATGCCCTCACCCGCACGCGCAAGGCGCAGGCGGCGAACTTCCCGTTTTGCACGATCGAGCCGAATGTCGGGATCGTCAGCGTGCCGGACGAGCGACTGGAAAAACTCGCCGCGATTTCCAAGTCGGAAAAGATCCTTCCGGCGGCGATCGAGTTTGTGGATATCGCGGGGCTCGTGGCGGGCGCGAGCGAGGGCGAGGGGCTCGGAAACCAGTTCCTGAGCCACATCCGCGAGGTGGATGCGATTATCCAGGTCGTGCGCTGCTTTGAGAGCGACGATATCCACCACGTCACCGGTTCGGTGGATCCCATCCGGGACATCGAGGTCGTCAACACTGAGCTGATCCTCGCGGACATGGCTTCGATAAAAAAGCGCGCCGAGCGCTCGCAGAAAGGCGCGCGGAGCGGGGACAAGGAGGCGAAGGCCGAGCTGGCCCTGACAGAAAAGCTGCTCCCGCACCTCGATGGCGGACGGCCCGCGCTCACGCTCGATCTCAACCCGGAGGAGAAGGCGCTTCTGAAGGGGTTCTTCCTTCTCTCGTCGAAGCCCACGCTTTTCGCATGCAACGTCGGCGAGAACGACCTCGGCTCGCTCGAGGGCGGATCCCCGGCCTCGCAACATGTGCGGGTCGTCCGCGAATACGCGGCCGCCCACCTCGGCAGCGAGGCGGTCGTCATCAGCGCGCAGATCGAAAGCGAGCTGGCCGACCTCCCGCCGGAGGAGGCCAAGGAATTCCTTTCCGGCCTCGGCGTCGAGGACAGCGGAGTGAGCCTCCTGATCCGTGCCGCCTACCACCTGCTCGGACTGCGCACCTACCTGACCACCGGACCGAAGGAAACCCGCGCGTGGACGATCCATGCGGGCGACAAGGCGCCGGCTGCCGCAGGCGTCATCCACAGCGATTTCGAACGCGGGTTCATCGCCGCGCAGACGATCGCGTTCAGCGATCTCGTCGCCTTCGGATCCGAGGCCAAAGCCCGCGAAGCCGGAAAACTCCGCCTCGAAGGCAAGGAATACGTCGTCCAGGACGGCGACGTCGTCGAATTCCGGTTCAACGTCTGACGCTCGGGCGTTCCAGCAAGGAAATAAGGCAGTGGCTGCGGGATGCTTTTTCCGGAGGCTCTCTCCGACGCTGAGGAAGCCACGCGGTATTCCCACCATGAAATCCTTTATTGACGGATTTTAGTATCACGATACTATATCGGTGTGCCCAAGAAAGTTCGCGAGATGGAAAAACTGGTCGCCAAGGCCGGATGGATCCATCGCGGGGGCAAGGGCAGCCATAGAAACTATGTTCACCCGACAACTGGTGCGGTTGTGACTGTGTGCGGGCAGGCCGGAGACGATTGTCCGCGCTACCTGGAACGCCAAATCAAGAAAGCCCTGGAGGAAAACCCATGAAAAAATCCGATGTCAAAACTCTCGCCGACCGCTACGCGAAGATTGTGGAATGGAGCGCGGAGGACGCCTGCTACATCGGGCGCGTGCCCGCGCTGGGATACGGTGGCGTCCACGGCAAGGACAGGGAGAAAGTCTTCGAGGAGATCTGCCGGGTGGCGGAGGAGATCGTCGCCATCCACATCGCCGACGGACACAAACTTCCCTCGCCCGCCACGAAAAAATACAGCGGAAAGTTCCTGCTGCGCATCCCCGCCGGACTCCATGAAGCGCTTGCTATCGAGGCGGAGAAAAACGGAATGAGCCTCAACGCACTCGCTGCGGAAGCTCTCCGCTCCGGCCTCCACCCCGCTTAATCTCCGCATTGTTGCTTTTGGCGAGATCCCCGGGATTTGGCCAAAGCGGTTTTGGTTTGTCGTGTCGGCGGGGAGTTCCGGAGGCGGCGTTTGCTTCAATGCGGCCGCGCCTTGGGCGTGGCGGTCTTGTAGATTTGGTTGAGGACGGCCCCCGGCAGCGGTTGGCTTTCCTCCTCGGGGATCATGATCTCAAGGTAGCAGGCCCCCTTGTGCGAGCGGGCTTTTTTCAAGGCGGCTTCCAACTCGGCCACGGTATTGATCCTGGCACAAAACCAGCCTCTGCATCCCATCGCTGCGGGCAGCATGTGGTAATTCCACTTGGCGAGGTCGTCGTAAACATGCCCGCGTTGGCTGAGGGCGTCCTCGATTCCGTAGAGGCCGTTGTTGAGGACGAAGAGGATCGGGTTGATCCCGTAGCGGCCCATCACGCCGATCTCGTTTGCGGTGAGCTGGTGGGAGCCGTCGCCTGTGAGAAGGATGGTGCGGCGTCCGGGCTGGGCGATGGCCACGCCCAAGGCTGCGGGAGTCGCCCAGCCGATCGAGCCCCACAGCGTCTGCGCCTCGTAGCCGACGGCCTCGGGAAGGCGGAGAGCGTTCATGTGCATCATGCACGTTCCGGTTTCCACCACGAGGTTGTCGCCGGGCTGGAGCATCCGTTGAAAGCGCGGATAGAAGGCGGCCGATGACACGCGGTCCCGGCCCGATCCCGCCAGGGGCAGGAGCTGCCTGGAGGGCTTCGTCTTCGACGCGGCCTTGGGCGCAAGGCGGGCGAGGCCGGCAAGAACATCAGGCAGCATCACGGATGTGAAATACTGCCCGTCAAGATGCACAAAGTCGGATCCGATTGTGACCAGTCTTTCCGGATCGAAGGAGTCGGTCCACATGCCGGTGTTGAGGTCTTCGAGAACGATGCCGCCTACATCGAGGATCACATCGGCCTTTTCCACCTCCGCGCGGATCTGCGCCGGGAACGAATTTTGGCCGTTGTAAAGGCCGAGATACTGGGGGTCGGTTTCCGGCAGGATCCCCCGGTCCATCGGGGTCATGGCAAAGGGCAAGCCCGAGCGCCGTAAAAAGGCCAGCAGGTTTTCCTGCGCGCCATACCGCTTGACCAGACAGGAGGGAAGGACGACCGCCTTGCCGGCCTGCTTCAGCAAAGTCAGGATGGCCCGCACTGCGGCGTCGAGCTCTTTTGGATTGCTGCGGCCTCTGGAAAGAGCCGCCAGCTTCTTTCCTTTCACGGGCGTTCCGGAAACCGGCATTTTCGCGTAGTCCTCTGCAATCTGCAGGAACGCCGGACGGCTCAGGGAAAGCGCCTCGCGGATGCAGCGCTCGAGTTCTGGGACGACGTTGTCCGGAGTGATCTCCGCGCTGACCCCGGCTGCGGCGGCAGACAGCGGGAAGAAGTTTCCGAATGTTCCATCCCCAAGCGTGTGGTGGGTGATCAGCCGCTGGCGCTGGATGCGTGTGGACGGTGCCCCCACGACATGGAAGACGGGAACACGGTGGGCCTTCGCGCCCATCATGCCGTTGATCGCGCTCAGCTCGCCGACCCCGTAGGTGGTCGTGAGGATGGCGGCCCCCCGGCGGCGGGCATAGGCATCAGCCGCGTAGGCCGCGTTCAGCTCGTTCGCGCAGACGATCCATTTGACCTTCTTGGAGGCTTCGATGGCATCATCGATCGGGAACGAATAGTCGCCGGGAACGCCGAAGACATGTTCGATTCCGAGTTCGGCAAGGCGGCGGATGACGTATTCAGCGACAGTGAGCTTGGAAGACATAAGGAGATGACGTTCGTATTGGAATTGCCGGGTTGGCAAGTGCCGTTTCCGCGAACGCCAAATTTTTTCCCACGGGATCAGGCACCCCCTGCGAGCAGCAGCCCCGCCGCCTTGTCGAGCGTCTCCTGCCATTCCTTCTCCGGCACGGAATCCGCGACGATGCCGGCACCGACATGGAACGACGCGCGTCCGGCCTCGAAGACAGCTGTGCGGATGGCGATCGAAAACCGGCTCTCCCCCCGATAACCGAAATACCCGATCGCGCCGGTGTAGAGGCCGCGCGGGAAGGGCTCGAGCTCGCGGATGATTTCGAGCGCGCGCTTTTTCGGGGCCCCGGAGATCGAGCCTCCGGGAAAGCATTCGTGGAGCGCGCGGACATGGCTGACCTCCGAGCGGAGTTTCCCCCGCACGTCCGACACCATGTGGAAGACCTGCTCGTAGCGCTCGAGGCGGAGGAGATCGGCGACGGAGACGCTGCCGAATTCGCAGACCCGCCCGAGGTCGTTGCGCTCGAGGTCGGTGATCATCACGAGCTCCGCGATTTCTTTTGGCGATGTGATGAGATCCTCCGCGCTGCGCCGGTCGTGCAGGGGATCGGGCCGCCGCGGACGCGTCCCCTTGATCGGGCTGGTGGAAATGGCGCGCCCGCTCATCCGCAGAAAACATTCCGGCGAGGCCGAGGCAATCTGGAAATTTCCGAAGTCCAGAAACGCGGAATAGGGGGCCGGAGAAAATTGGCGCAGGCGCTCGAAGAACGGCCAGGCCTGCTCCGCGCCGGCCGGCACCTCAAACGGATGCGAGAGGCAGGCCTGGTAGATATCTCCGGCGGCGATGTATTCCTGCGCGGCCGCAACCATTGCGAGAAAATCCCCCCGCGCGACGCGCGGCTGAAAATCCAGCGCCGGGCGCTCGTCCCGTTCACGGGGATGGTATTTCCCGGGGGGATTTTTCCACCGCCCGCGCCCGTGGTCGAACCGGTGCGGGTGGTCGTAAAACCCGAAGTGGAACGCGCCGTCAAAAGCCACGCACCCGACGGCCGCCCCGTCCGGACATCCGGCACCGCTCCGGCGTGCCAGCTCGCCCTCGAGGCAATCCCAGTCGCGCCCGGAAACCACCAGATCCGGCCCGGAGGCCAGCAGAGAAATCCCGTCGCTCCCAGGCGAAGCGGAATCCAAAAAAACGAGCCCGGGACGTCTCCGCATCGCCCGTGCCGCTGAGGCAGGACAATTTTTTTGCTCGGTGACCTGATGCATCTTCTTGCCAAGAGAGGGGAAAACCGCTCTCTTTTCAAGTTCGCCGCAACTTGCCGCACACACGATGTATTTCATTCTGTTCATTCTTTTAGCAATCCCCCTCATGGCCCAGGATGTCCCCGCGACTCCTTCTCCCACGCCCGAAGTCCCGGCGGCCCCGTTGCCGCCAGCGCCCGCGGAATCCGCATCGCCGTCCGCCACCCCGTCCGCATCGCCGACGCCCGCGAAGGCGGCGGACGAAGATACCATTCCCCTGCCTTCCGAGCCGGGTGTGGGCGCGGCCCCGATCGTTTCCGAGTCGGAGGTCGTGCCGGTTCCGCGACCCGGATCCGACAAGGCGCTTCTTGATTCCGCCTTCGCCGATCCGAACGCCGTGATTCCGGATGATGCCACTTCGGCACCGGTCGCCCCGACCGGGCCGAGCGCCGCCGAGATCGAACGCAAGCTCAAAGTCCGGTATCAGGAGGTCCGCACCGAAGTCGAAAAAGATCCCGCCGTCCGCTCGCTCCGGGCACAGGCGCAATCCGCCAAGTCGTTCGAAAATGAGCGCGCCGCCCTCCGCGAATATTACCGGCTTCTGTTCAAAAAAATGAAAAAGGCGGACAAGGATCTTACCGCGCGATGCGAAGTCATGGAGAAAGCCTACCTTGCCCGACTGGCGCAGTCGCGGATCGAGCCCACGATCCCGCTCAGCCCGCCGCCGACACCCGAGCCGCTCAAGGACTGAGCGTCTTCCCATTCCCGATCCCGCATCCATCTATGATTCTTACGAGCAATTTGGAGATGAAAATCTTCACCGGCAACGCGCATCCGGTCCTTGCGCGATCGATCTGCGACTATCTCCATGTCGGGCTCGGCGACGCTTCGGTGAGCTCGTTTCCAGACGGGGAAACCTACGTCAAAATCAATGACAACATCCGGGGGCGCGACGTTTTTATCATCCAGCCCACGTGTCCGCCCACGAACCAGAACCTGATGGAGCTGCTCATCATGGTGGATGCCGCCCGCCGCGCAAGTGCCGCCCGCATCACCTCGGTGCTCCCGTTTTTCGGCTATGCGCGACAGGATCGCAAGGATCAGCCCCGGGTGCCGATCACCGCAAAGCTCGTGGCCAACCTTCTCGTCGCGGCCGGCGTGAACCGCGTGCTGACGATGGATCTCCACGCGCAGCAGCTCCAGGGATTTTTTGATATCCCCGTGGATCATCTCCACGCCCGGCCCGTGATGGTCGAACACCTCCACAAACTCGCCATCGGAAATCTCGTGGTCGTGTCGCCGGATGTCGGCGGTGTGAAAATGGCATCCGCCTACGCCCAGGCGCTCGGCGCCGGACTCGCGATCGTCGTCAAAAAGCGCAAGAGCGCGGAGGAAACCGAGGCCTCGCACGTCATCGGCGAGGTCGCCGGAAAAAATGTTCTCATCGTGGACGACCTCACCGAAACCGCCGGCACGCTCACCAGCGCCGCCAAGATGCTCAGAAAACACGGCGCCCTCGATATTTATGCTGGCGTTTCTCACGCGGTCTTGACAGATTTGGCAGTTAAGCGATTAAAGGACTCCGAAATCAAGGAGCTGATCACGACGGACAGCGTCCCGGTCTGCCCAACATCCGAACAGCGCGTCAAAGTGCTCTCGGTGGCCGAACTACTCGGCGAGGGCATCCGGCGCATCCACGACGACGAGTCGGTGAGTTCGCTTGTTGAATTAAAATCCACATAGAACCATTATGGCAACGCAAGCAAAACTCTCCGCGCGCCCCCGCTCCGAAAGCGGCCGCAACGCGGTCAAAAAAGTCCGCGCCCGCGGCGGCGTCCCTGCCGTCATCTACGGATCGCAGGATCAACCGGTCAACCTCGAGGTCTCCCAGCGCGAGATCCAGGCGCTCCTCACCCACGCCGTCGGCGAGAACATTCTCGTCGATCTCCAGATCGAAGAGGGCGGGAAGAAGACCGCCCGGCTTTCCCTCATCCAGGAGGTCCAGCGTCACCCGCTGCGCAGCGAGATCGTCCATGTGGATTTTCACGCGGTTTCCATGACCGAGGAAATTTCGGCGGACATCGTCATCGAGGCGTTCGGCGAGTCCGAGGGAGTCAAGAGCTTCGGCGGCCTCCTCGAGCAGAGCATGCGCGCGGTCTCGATCCGTTGCCTTCCGCAGAACCTTCCCGAAATCATCCGGGTCGATGTCTCGCCGCTCAAGATCGGAGACTCGATCCATGTCCGCGACCTGCCGCTTCCCGCGGGCGTCACGGCGACGGACGATGCCGATCTGACCGTCTTCATCGTGGCCGAGCCGACCGTGGTCGAAGAGCCCGTGGCCGCGCCGGCCGCCGAATCTCCCGAGGTCATCAAGGAGAAGAAGCCCGAGGCCGCCGCCACAGGAGAAAAGAAGTAGCCTTCCCGCGCGTGGAATCCTCCGCGGTTTTTCGTCTCGTCGCCGGCCTGGGAAATCCCGGCCGCGAATTCGTCGGCACCCGCCACAATGTCGGGTTTCTCATCGGCGACGAACTCGCGCGGCGGACCGCCTGCACGTTCGCCTACGATGCCAAGTGGAACTCCGAGGTCGCCCAATGCGGTGGACGCGCGATCATCAAGCCGCAGACGTTCATGAACCTGAGCGGGGAAGCGGTCGGCGGATACGCCAGGTATTTCAAGCTCCAGCGCGAGGAGATCATGGTCATTCTTGACGATGCTGCGCTCCCTCTCGGAACCCTCCGGCTCCGACGCTCCGGCACCTCCGGCGGGCACAACGGCCTCGAGTCCGTGCTCATCCATCTCGGCAGCGAATCTGTGCCCCGCCTGCGCGTCGGCATCGGCGCTCCCGACGGACGCCCGCTCCACGACCATGTCCTCGGAAAATTCGAGGAGTCCGAGAGGGACGTTTTGGCCGAGGCGGTTTCCCGCGCCGCCGACGCCTTCGAATATTCCAACGCCCACGGCCTCGAGGCCGCCATGAATCAATATAACCAAAAACAAACATGAAACGATACGAAGCCCTGCTGGCCCTCGATACCCGGGGGAAGGAAGACACCACAAAAGAAACCATCGAGCGCCTGGAAAAACTGCTCGCCGCCGAAGGGGCGGTGATCGAACAAGTCCAGCGCCTCGAAAAACGCGAGTTCGCCTACGAGTCGAAACACACGAAAAGCGCCTACTACGTCAACTTGATCTTCGAGGCGGATCCCTCAACGATTGACAAGATCCAGAAGAAGTTGAAGCTGGACAATGCGGTGATTCTCCAGAATTACCTGCAGCTTCCCGCGAAGAAAACGCCCGCCACACCTTAACCACACGCTCTTATGGCCAACGTCAACAAAGTCATCCTCATCGGAAACGTCACGCGCGATCCGGAAGTGAAATTCACCCCGAAGGGCAGCGCGGTGACCGACGTCGGGCTCGCGATCAACCGGAACTACACGCTCGACAACGGCGAGAAACGCGAGGAGACGACGTTCGTCGATGTCGAACTCTGGGGCCGCCTCGCGGAAATCGCGGGGGAATACGCGAAAAAAGGCCGCCCGCTTTATGTGGAGGGACGTCTCCGCATGGATTCCTGGGAGGACAAAGCCTCCGGGCAGAAACGCAGCCGGATGAAAGTCGTCGGAGAAAACATCCAGCTCCTCGGCAGCCGCCCGGGCGGATCCGCCGCACCAGCCGGCGGCGACTACGAGGGCGGCGGCCACACCGATCACCACCCGCAGCAACACGCTCCCCGCCCTGCCGCGTCGCGTCCCGCAGCACCGCCCGCATCCTCCTCGCCCGAGCCGGGCGACGACATTCCGTTTTAGTCCAGAAGCGAAAAATACTGCTCGCACAATGCGCCCGTTGCCGACGTCCCGTCGGCCCCGCATCGCATTTTGTGCGTTTTTTTCCGCACGACTGTTTTCTGCGAAGGGTTCAAGCGTTCTGAGTCTTTCCGCTTGAAATCGGACGCCGTAGATGGCAAACAAGCAATCAGTAGCATGACCCCGCCAATTTCAGGGGCGCGTTCATTCCGCTTGAAAACCACCGTATTCCATGGCTGAATGATGAAAATTCGCAAGGCGTTTTTCCCCCAGAAACTCCTCATCTATCCCATCCCATGAAATTAACTATCGGCATCAAAATCTTCGCCGGCTATGCGGTCGCGTTTCTCGCGATCCTCGTCCTCTCGACATCGTCCTTCCTCGCGATCAAACACCTCGAGGAAAATTTTCACGAGGCCGGATCGGAACGCGATTTTATCGACAAACTCGACGCGTTTCACGATTTCATCGTGGACGCGCAGGACGACCAGCGATTGTTCCTGCTCACGGGAAACCGGGGGCACATGGTGAAGCTCGACCAGGCCATCTCGGTGCTCGATGCGAAAATTCAAGAGTTGCGCTCGGCTCCTGCGGCCAACGGACGCGACGCGGAAATCACCGGGATCGCATCGATCTGCAAGGCCCTGCTTCTCCAGCTCAAAACCGAGTCCGTGGACCGGGAAGCTGCCGGGCTCAAGGAAGGAGTGGAGCAAACCAACAAGGATATGGAGCGGCTCATCGTTGCAATCGAGCGCCTCAAAAGCTTGGAAATGGCAGAGTACGATGCGCTCGATAAGGCAACCGGAGATTCGGCTTTTCAGCTTGAGCGGCTGCTTTTGTTCGGTGCGCCGATCGCCCTGATCATCGTCACCCTTGTCGGCCTGCTCGTTTCCCGGAATATCACTGTCCCCCTGTCGCGCATCGAGTCGGTGGCGAGCCGCATGGCTGGCGGGGACTTCACGGTCTCGCTCGGAGATACCGCTCGCGGCGACGAGATCGGTTCGCTTTCGCGCAGTTTCGCGGCGATGCTCGCTTCGCTCTCGGATCTCATCGCGCAGGTCCAGCGCAGCGGCCTACAGGTGAACAGCTCGGCCGTCGAGATCGCCGCGACCACCAAGGAGCAGCAGACCACGGCGGGAGAAGTCGCCACCACCTCCGCAGAAATCAGCGCCACAGCCAAGGAGATGAGCACCACCAGCTCGGAGCTTTTGAAAACCGCGGACAGCGTCAGCTCGGTCGCCGAGCAGGCCAGCGAGCTCGCGTCCGGCGGCAAGGAAGGTCTCGAGCGCATGGAAAAAATTATGCGGGGCATCTTGGAAGCCGCTGCCGGGATCACCTCCAAGCTCGGCGTGATGAACGAGAAGGCCGGCAACATCAATGCGGTTGTCTCGACGATCGGCAAGGTTGCGGACCAGACGAACCTCCTCTCGCTCAACGCCGCGATCGAGGCCGAGAAAGCCGGCGAATACGGCCGCGGCTTCGCGGTCGTCGCCACCGAGATCCGCCGCCTCGCCGACCAGACCGCCGCCTCGACGGGCGACATCGAGCAGATGGTCAAGGAGATGGTCAGCGCGGTTAGTGCCGGCGTCATGGGCATGGACAAATTCGGGGAGGAGCTCCGGCGCGGAGCGGGCGAGATTTCCTCGGTCGGCACGCAGCTCGACCGGGTGATTTCCGAGGTCCAGTCGCTGGCACCGAGCATCGAGAGCGTGAACGAGGGGATGCGCTCCCAGACCCAGGGCGCGCAGCAGATCAGTGAGGCGCTCACGCAGCTCGGCGAGGCTGCCCGCCTCACGGCCGACAGCATCCGGGACAGTTCGCGGGCGATCGAGCAGCTCAACGACGCGACCCGCGGCCTGCAATCCGGCATCTCCCGTTTCAAGCTCCCTGGCTGATGCTCTACCTTCTGATGGATGCGGGAACCGACACCTACGCGGTCGCCTCCGCTTCCGTGGTGGAGGTGGTGCCGTGTGCGGTGCTGAAATCCGCACCCGGCGCGCCCGCCGCCGTCGCGGGGATCCTCAATTACCGCAGTCGCCCGGTGCCCGTCGTGGACTGCGGCATTCTTCTCGCCGGCCTCGCGTCTCCGGTTCGCTTCTCGACGCGCATCATCTTGCTGCGTTTCGTGATCGGCGGACGCGAGCGCGTCCTCGGGGTGATGGGCGGAAATCTTACGCGTGTGCAGGCATTTGAAGAAAGCGATTTTGTCGAGCCCGGTGCCCGCGCCAAGGATTTCCCCTTCGCCGGCCGCGTCGCGGCTCTCGGCGACCGATGGGTCCAACGACTGCAAATGGAATCCGTTCTCACCGAGGACGTCTGGGAAACCCTGACCAAGGAGGAGGCATGATCACCGAGGACTCCATCCTGGAAACGTTGCGCTCGCATGCGGGCATTGATGCCGCCCAGACAGGCGAGGCCTCCCTGCGAAAGGAGATCCGCCGCGCGATTGATGCCTGCCGGCACCCGGAACGTCTGCTGGACCCCTCCACCCCTGAATGGAAAGCCATGCTCGAAATCTCGCTCGTTCCGGAAACCTGGTTTTTCCGCAACATGGAAGCCTTCGACGCCCTTGCGGAATGGGTCTCCCGAACATGGCTTCCCGCCCACACGGGCGCGTGTCTGAGGATTCTCTCCCTGCCTTGTGCCACCGGCGAGGAACCCTTCTCGATCGCGATGCGCCTCCTGGAAGACGGGCTCGAAAATTTCAAGATCCGGGCCGGAGACATCAGCGAAGTCTCCCTGGCCGCCGCCCGCACGGCAACCTACCGGCGAAATTCGTTCCGCTCGGGCTTCGATGAGCCCCGGTTCGGAAAATATTTTGAGAACCTCCGCGGGGGAGTGCGCCGGGTTTCGGACGAGGTTCGTGCGATGGTCGATTTTCAAATGATGAACCTTGCTGATCCGTCCGCGATGCTGCCTCAAAGCGATGTGATCTTTTGCCGCAACACCCTGATCTACTTCAGCGGGGAGACCCAGCGCGCGGTGCTTGCGCGCCTTGGCGCGGTGCTCAGCGACGACGGGCTTCTCTTCCTCGGACCTGTCGAACCTCCTGTCGCGCTGCAATGCGGGTTTGCCACCGCAGGACTCCCGATGGCCTTCGCCTGCGTGAAAAATGCGGCGGCCACCGAATCGCTCCCGCTCCCGAACAGGCGACCGACCGATCCCCGCCGTCCCACACGATCACGCCCGGTCCTCCCCAAAAAAACGGCCCCGCCGTTCCGCGCGGCGTCAGCCTCCCGCCTGCCGGTGACTGTCGAGCCTCCCGGCGATTCGCTGGAAGCCGCCCGCGCCCTCGCCGATGTCGGCGAGGAAGAATCGGCGGCGGCGATGCTCGACCGCTTGTCGGCATCGGCGGATCCGGATTTCTTCTGCCTCCGGGGAGTCGTGAGCGGAGCCCTCGGACGCACAGATCTGGCGGAGACGTATTACCGCAAGGCTCTCTATCTGGATCCCTCCCACCATGAGGTTCTCTCGCATCTCACTCTTCTTCTGGAATTGGATGGGCGCACGACAGCGGCCGCCCAATTGCGCCGCCGCGCCAAGACCCCCCCCGCCCGACCATGAACGCCGCATTCTTCCAACGAGAGCCCGATGCTGCTGACCGCGAGCGCTGGCGCAGGGAAATCGCCGCGACACCACCCGCCGCCGACCACGACGCGCGGCTCGTGCTCTTCGTGTTCCGCGTCGGCGGTGAGCGTTTCGGTATCGAGCCTTCCCATGTGGAACACGCCACGCCGCTGCCGGATATCCACTCGATGCCCCATCGCGGAGTGTCTGTCGCTGGTGTCGTTAACGTGCGCGGAACGGTCACGCTGTGTTTTTCGCTAACCCACCTCCTCGGCTCCGCTCCCGGACCCGCCCCGGCGCGGCCCATGTTGCTCGTTCTGGCCCGCGGTGGCTGGCGCGTGGCCTGCCGGGTGGACGAGGCCGAGGGCATGTCGTCATTCGTGCAATCCGACCTCCAGGCCACGCCTTCAACCCTCCAGTCTGCGGGCCATGCCCACGTCAAAGGAATTTTTGAATCCGGAAACGGTCCGGGCGTCGGCTGGCTCGACGCGGACTCTCTCTTTGAAGCCTTCGACGCGGCGACGAGATGATCTGATGAATGCCAACCTCAGCAGCTTCTCCATGCGTGAGCTTTTCCTGGTGGAAAGCGAGACCCAGTGCCGCATCCTGAGCGACGGCCTCGTGGCGCTGGAAATCCGCCCCGGCGACCCCTCGCTTCTGGAATCCCTAATGCGTGCCGCTCACTCGTTGAAGGGAGCTGCGCGCATCATTGACCTGGGCGATGCCGTGCGTGTTGCCCACGCAATGGAGGACGCGTTTGTCTCCGCCCAGAAGGGCGAGGTAGCACTCGGCAGCTCCGCGATCGACCGGCTTCTTCGCGGGGTGGACCTGCTGAGCCGCCTCGCCTCGGCGGCGTCTTCCGCTGAAATGCAGGGCGAGGTGGAGGCTTTTGTGACCGGGTCTGCAGTGCAGGACGATGACTCCGGGCCAGCGGTCGCGGCTCCCGCGGCGGAATCCACCGCCCCGATCGGGAGAGCGGATGATGACTCGCGCTCACTGCGGGTGGCCGCCGAGAGCCTGGACCAGTTGCTCGGAAGCGCGGGCGAATCGTTGGTGGCCTCCCGCCGCATACGGGCTTTTTCCGATACCTTCTGGCGTCTCCACGGCCACCAGCGGAAGACCGCGGCAAGCCTGGAAAACGCGATCTCCTCCGCTTCGGGCGGCGGCGACGTCTCTTCTTCCCTCCGCCAGTTGCAGACGATGATCGAATCGGGCGACCGGCTCGTGCTGGCCGGCCTCGCCGAATTCGAGCGTTTTGAGAGGAATTCCGCGCAGCTTTCCCAGCGGCTCTACGGGCAGGCGCTTGCCTGCCGGATGCGGCCTTTCGGTGCCATCGCCTCCTCGCTCCGCCGGGCCGCCCGCGACACCGCCCGCCGGCTCGGCCGCGAGGTGACCTTCGAGGTCCGAGGCGAGGGCACGGACGTTGATCGCGATTTGTTGGAAAAAATCGAATCTCCCCTGCTGCACCTTGTGCGCAACTCCATAGACCACGGGATCGAACCCCCGCCCGAGCGCGCCGCCGCCGGCAAGCCGGCCACAGGCCGCGTCATCATCGAGGCCTCTCACAGTGCGGGGTTTCTGGTGATCCGCGTGAACGACGACGGACGCGGCGTGGATCACGAGGATCTGCGCTCGCGCGTTGTCGCACGCGGGCTCACCGACAAAGCAACCGCGGCCAAACTGGGGGGCGGCGAACTTCTCGAATTCCTCTTTCTCCCCGGGTTTTCACTGCGCACCGAGGTCACCGAGATTTCGGGCCGGGGCGTCGGACTCGACGTCGTCCAATCCGCAGTCAGAGAGGCGCGGGGCACAGTGAGAATCTCCTCCGAGCCAGGGCAGGGAGCCGCGATTGTCATCCAGTTGCCGATTTCTCTTTCCGTGATGAAAGCCCTCGTCTTCGAGATTTCCGGCGAGCCTTATGCGATCCCGCTTGCGAGGGTGGATCGGGTCCTGAGCGTTCCGGTGGAGGAGATCGAATCCATCGAGGGTGCGCAATATGTCAATGTCGGCCAAAGCCGTGTCGGCATCGTGGACGGCGCAGCCGTCCTCGGCCGCCCCGTGGAAAACGAACCCCGCGAGCGGGTCAACGTCCTCCTGCTCGCCTCCGCCGAGGGGCATTTCGGAATTGTCGTTTCGCGGTTTCTCGGCGAAGGTGAGATCGTGGTTCAACCACTGGACAAGCGGCTCGGACGCGTACGCGACATTGCGGCCGCCGCCCTCACCGAGGACGGTTCGCCGATGCTTCTTCTCGACGTCGAAGACTTTCTCCTCTCGGTCCGGCGCCTGGCTGTCGGCGGACAGCTTCACGGCATCGCCGGGAAGTCCGCCGGTCCGGAGAAGGCCGCGCGCCAGATTCTCGTGGTGGACGATTCGCTGACCGTGCGCGAACTCGAACGCAAGCTCCTCACCTCGCTCGGCTACGCGGTCGAGGTGGCCGTTGACGGTATGGACGCATGGAATGCCGCACGGACCGGCCGCTTCGCCGCCGTGGTCTCCGACGTGGACATGCCGCGCATGGACGGCATCGAGCTCACACGCCTGATCAAAAACGACGCCCGGCTCCGCGACACCCCGGTCATCATCGTTTCCTACAAGGACCGCGAGGAGGACCGCCTCCGCGGGCTGGATGCCGGCGCCGACTATTATCTCACCAAAGGCAGCTTTCAGGACGAGGGCCTCGCACGCGCTGTCGCGGACGTCCTCGGAGAAGACCCAACACCATGAAAATCGGAATCGTCAACGACCTCGACATGGCGACGCAGGCCATCACGGCGACGCTCAACTCGGACGGCAAACACCGCGTGCTGTGGACGGCCAGAAGCGGCTCCGAAGCGGTTCGGCTCTGTCGGGAAAACACTCCGGAGCTTGTTCTGATGGACCTCGTGATGCCCGGCATCAACGGGGCGGAAACCACAAGGCAAATCATGAACGCCTGCCCGACGGGGATCCTCGTCGTCACGGCGTCGATCGCCGGCAACTGCGCTCTTGCCTTCGAAGCCATGGGAGCGGGCGCGCTGGATGTCATCGCGACCCCCTCGCTTTCGAAACCCGCCAGCCGCAGGGAATTCTTGGAAAAGATTTCGCAGATCGGGGCGATTGTTTCCGAGCAAAACAAGCCGCTTCCCGCGCCTCCGTGCCGGCCGGAGGTCCTCTCGTGCAGCGCGCCGGGCTCTACAGACACTCTTGTGGCCATCGGGTGTTCGGCCGGCGGGCCGTATGCCATCTCGCAAATCCTCGCCGGCCTCGCCCCCGTCGGCCGGGCGGCGGTCGTCATCGTCCAGCACATTGACGCGCGCTTCGTCGAGGACCTTGCCAAGTGGTTGAAAGACTTCAGCAAAGATCCTATCCAGCTCGCGGCCGAGGGAGATCTCATCGAGCCCGGCCACATCTATCTTGCGGGCAAGGAGGGCCACATTGAGGCCCACACCTGCTCGCGCCTGCGATACGACGCGAATCTCGCGGGGCTTGCCTACCAGCCGTCGGTGAATGTTTTTTTCTCGAGCATCGCGCGCAACTGGCGCGGCAGGGCGATGGGAATCGTTCTTACCGGCATGGGAAAGGACGGTGCCATCGGGCTCCACGCCATGCGCGAAGCCGGCTTCCTCACCGTCGCCCAGGATGAAAAATCGTCCGCTCTCTTCGGTATGCCCAAGGCCGCGGCCCCATTCGCTTGCGAAATCCTCCCGCTTTCCTCGATGGCACCAAGAATCAACAGATGGATACAAACCAGCAAATGAGCTCAAAAACTCAATCCCCGTTCGATGAGAATTCCCCAGCGATGATTCTCCTTGTCGATGATCAGGCGATCATCGGCGAGGCCATCCGGCGGATCCTGCAAACCCAGGAAGGATTCGATTTTCACTATTGCGCTGAGGCGGACCTTGCCGTGTCCACCGCCAAAAAACTTTCTCCGCTGGTCATCCTTCAGGATCTTGTGATGCCCGGCACCGACGGCCTGGAACTCGTCAAGACGTATCGCAAGTGCCCGGAGCTGCAGGAAACGCCGGTGATCGTGCTCTCGACCAAAGAAGAGCCGGTGGTGAAAAAAGCCGCCTTCGAGGCGGGGGCCAACGATTACATCGTCAAGCTACCGGATCCCATCGAGTTGGTCGCGCGGGTCCGCTACCACGCGAACGCGTGCCTTGCCCGCCGCCAGCTTCACGAGGCACTGCGGGCCCTGCGCGAGAGCCAGAGCCAGCTCCTCGACCGCAACGCCGAACTCGAAAACCTCAACGAGCAGAAAAACCGCCTCCTCGGCATGGCCGCGCACGACCTGCGCAACCCGCTCGGAGTCATCCTCGCCTACAGCGACTTCCTCGAAAGCGAAACAGCCTCCTTGCTCGATGAAAATCAGCGTGACTTCGTCTCCACGATCAAGTCTTCAAGCGAGTTCATGCTCCATCTCATCAACGACCTTCTGGACGTTTCGACGATCGAATCCGGACGGCTCTGCCTCGAGTGCGCGCCGGCCGACCTCAACGAACTCGTCCGTCACAACGTCTCGCTCAACAGCGTGCTCGCGCAGCAGAAGCGGATCCGTCTCGATTTCGATGCCGGGGAGTCGCTGCCGCCGCTCACCCTCGACCGAGGAAAAATCGAGCAGGTCCTCAACAACCTGATCGGCAACGCGGTCAAGTATTCCCATCCCGATACCCGCGTATCGATCCGCGTCGAGCGCGGCGACGACCGGGTGACGATTTCGGTCGCCGACCAGGGCCAGGGGATTCCGGAGGCCGATCTGCCCAAACTCTTCCAGGCGTTCGGCAGGGCGAGCGTCCAGGCGACGGCGGGCGAGCAAAGCACGGGGCTCGGACTCGCGATCGTGCGCAAAATCGTCGAGGGCCATGGCGGAAAGATTTTTGTACGCAGCGAGGTGGGCAAGGGATCCACATTCTCTTTTCATCTGCCGCTGGATCGGGCGGTATGACCCGCAAATCCGCGCTCGCACTCGCACGGGAGCCCTGGTAGGATTGCCATACATGAAATATGCGTTTTTGGGAGCGGGAAAGATGGCGTCCGCGATCATCCAGGGAATGCTCCGCTCCAAGGTGTGCGGGACGGCGGACATCATGGCCGCATGTCCCGAGCCGGAATTGCTGGCGGAACTGAGCGAGGCCACCTCGGTGAATGTGGCCGCGTCGAACGCGAAGGCGGCCGCATTTGCCTCGACCGTTCTTTTGTGCGTGAAGCCTGCGGATGTCGCGGGGGCGCTCGAGCAGGCCGGGGCCGCGCTCGACGGGAAGCTCCTCATCTCGATTGCTGCCGGGGTGCCCATTGCCTCTCTCTCCGCCCTCGTCCCGAATGCCCGTGTCATCCGCGCCATGCCGAATGCCGCGGCGATGGTCGCGCGCTCCGCCACGGCCTACGCCTGTGCGGGGTCGGTGACCCCCGCCGACAAGGAGGTGTCGGACGCCGTTTTTTCCAGCATCGGCACGGTTTTTTCTGTCGAGGAAAAATTGCTCAATGCAGTGACCGGGCTCAGCGGCAGCGGCCCCGCGTACATCTATCTGGTGATCGAGGCACTCTCCGACGGGGGGGTGGCCTGCGGACTGCCCCGCAAGCTCGCGCTGGATCTCGCTGTCCAGACCGTGCTCGGCACCGCGATGATGGTTGATGAGACGGCCGAGCATCCGGCCGTGCTGCGCGAGATGGTCACGAGCCCGGCGGGGACGACGATGGCCGGACTCCGCAAGCTGGAGGCCCACGCCGTACACAGCGCATTCCTCGAGGCGGTGACCGCCGGCGCCGTTCGGGCGCAGGAGCTTTCCGGCGAATGAGGAGGGCTCCGGCATGGCGGGGAGTGCTTTGTGCTCTATCGCTCGCTGGCGCAGCGCTGCCCGCGCAGCAAGGCGCGCCTGAAGCGCCGTTTGTTCCTGCGGTCGCACGCGTGGACGCAGCGGAGGGCAACACGGCGTTTCTGCGGAAGGACTACGCCGGGGCCCGCAAAGCCTACCAGCGGGTTCTCACCCTCGTTCCCGAAAACCTCGTCGGCCTCGTGAACCTCGGTGTCGTGGAGTTTTACTCCGGGAACACCAGCCGCGCCGAAGAGCTCTTGAAAAAGGCGGTCGCCCTCCGCTTGGAAAACCCCGCCGCCTGGCTCACCCTCGGGATGATCCACATGGACCGGGAGGAGTTCGACGCGGCGCTCGCGGATCTTTCTCAGGCGGTCTTGCAGGATCCCCGCAACGCGCGGGCAAGGAATTTTCTGGGAGTGGTGATCGGCCGCAAAGGCTGGCTTGACGGCGCGCAATCGGAACTGCGGCGCGCGGTCGAGCTCGATCCTGACTACTCCGACGCGCACTACAACCTCGCGGTCTTTTACCTCGAGGACAAACCGCCCGCCATCGAACTCGCCCGCCGGCATTACTACCGCGCGCTCGAGCTCGGCGCGGAAAAAGATCCCGCAATCGAAAAAGTTCTTAAACCCGCGCCCGGAAAATTGTAGAGTGCCCACCGTGAAAATTTCTCATCTTCTCCTCGTGGTTCTTTTTGTGGCGGCGGCGGGCGTCTTTGCCGCCGACCCGCCGGCTGTCACCGCGCGCTCGGTTGTTCTGTTCGATGCCAATACCGGAAAGGTTTTGTTCAAGAAGAACCCGGACGATCAGCGGCCGGTGGCGAGCACGCAGAAGCTGCTCACCGCCCTCATCGTGGCGGATTCCGGCGATCTTTCGGAAATGGTCACGATCAAGGAGATCGACACCGACGTCGAGCCGACCAAGATTAACATTCGGCCCGGCCAGCAATACAGCCGCCTCCAGCTCCTCCATGCCCTCCTGATCAAGAGTGGCAACGACACCGCCCGAGCGCTGGCCCGCGACAACGCGGGCAGCCTCCCCGCATTTGCCGCGCGCATGAACGCGACCATGCGCCGACTCGACGGAAATGACTCGAACTTCGTGAACCCGAACGGCCTGCCCGCATCCGGCCAGTTCTCGTCGGCCCGCGACATGGCGCGCGTCGCCCGCGCGGTTTATCGGAACCCCACGCTCCGCGAGATCATCAACACAAAATACTACGCGTTCCGGTTCTCCACCGGAAAGACGGTCACGCTCAAGAACACCAACCGCGTCCTCCGCAACTATTCGTTCTGCAACGGCATGAAGACCGGCTACACCGAGCTCGCCCACCACTGCCTGATCTCCAGCGGCTCCTACAACGGGCGGGACGTGATCGCGGTCGTGCTCGACGCATCGAAGAGCCGGATCTGGGACGAGTCGCTCGCCCTGCTGGCCTACGGGCTCGGCATCCCCTCCTCGCAGATCAATAAGTTTCACATAGCCGGTGCCGAGTGAGCATTTCTAAAATTCCCCCATTCGGTATAGCTTCCCGACACCGAGATGCATGATGTCCTACAGACTGACCTTTTCCCGAAGTCGAGGCTCTCGCTCGATGCCTTGAGCGTTTTTTCGGATGCGCCCGCAGAGGATCGCGGAGCGGTTCATACGCGTCCAGAGGTGGCCGAGTTCGTTCTCGATGCCGTGGGATGGACGGAATCGGAACCCTTGGAGTCATTCCGCCTTTTGGAACCATCGGCTGGCGAGGGCGATTTTCTCGTGCCTGCTGTCGAGCGATTGATATCGAGGATCCAGCCCGACGACTTGCGGATCGGCAGTTGCATCCGTGCGGTTGAGATAAATTTGGAGGCATTGCAGATCTGTTGGGAGCGCATCGAGATGCTTCTCTTGGAACATGGCTGGAGCACTGATGCTGTTCAGTCCCTCTTGGACGCATGGCTGCTGCATGACGATTTTTTATCCGTTCCGCTGGAGAGTGTGTTTTCGCATATTGTGGGCAATCCCCCCTATATCCGCTTGGAAAATCTTCCGAAAGATTTGCTCAAGGCCTACCGTGCCCGATGGCGCGCCCTTTTTGATCGCGCGGATCTGTATGTAGCCTTCATTGAGAAATCCCTCGAACTTCTGCGGCCCGACGGACGGCTGGGATTTATCTGCGCTGACCGGTGGATGAAGAACCGCTATGGTGGTCCTTTGCGAGATATCGTCGCGCAGGGTTTTCATCTCGAGTCCTACGTCGATTTTACCGGCTGCCCAGCCTTCTTTGACGAAGTGGATGCCTATCCGGCCGTCACCGTCATTCGGAAAGGAAAAGGCAATATGACCCGCACAGCTTTCCGCCCGGAGATCGCCAGGGAAACCCTTGTCCCATTGGCCAAGGCACTTGCCTCACACGCAAAACACCCCCAGGTGACGCTTCTCTCTGGAATTTGCCACAATGATCGACCTTGGTCGTTCAATGAAAACGGCGGGATGCCCATCGTTCGGAAACTGGAAGCCGATTTTCCCAATTTGGAAGCCGCTGGATGCAAGGTGGGGATCGGCGTGGCCACGGGTGCAGACGCGGTTTTCATTGGATCCGATGAGGATCTCGACGTCGAGCCCGAGCGCAAGCTCCCGCTCGTTACGACAAAGGATATCCGCAATGGCCGGGTGGAGTGGGGCGGGCACTTTGTTCTGAACCCATTCGAGTCGGATGGCAGGCTGGTTGACCCAGCCGACCATCCAAAATTCCGTGCATACATCGAACGACATCGGGATCTGATTCAGAAGCGCAATGTGGCAGGCCGGAATCCGAATAGTTGGTTTCGAACCATAGATCGCATCCACGCCCCGCTGACCAAGACCCCCAAGCTCCTCATTCCCGACATCAAAGGCTCCGCCCATGTCGTTCTCGAACCCGGCCACTACTACCCGCATCACAACCTGTATTTCGTGACGTCGGAATCTTGGGATTTGAGGATTCTCCAGATGCTCCTGAGCAGCCGCGTCGCCCACGCATTCATCGCGGCATACAGTCCGCGCATGCGCGGCAACTTCCTCCGCTTCCAAGCCCAATATCTCCGGCGCATCCGGATCCCACGGTTCGAGGAAATGGACAAGGCCATGAAAAAAGAAGTTCTCGCCGCATCTCGCTCGTCGTCACAGAGCGCAAAAGATGGAGTGATTCAAAAACTTTACAACCTGAGCAAGAGCGAGTGGGACCAACTTGATCCCGCAATTTTGACTGCATAAGCCATGGCCGTCGCATTGATCAACTACGAGGAACGACTTCGACAAGCGGTCCGGTTTTTCTGGCGGGGAAGACGGGATGCAGTCAAGAAGCAACAGGCAACGGGAAAACTGGATCAGGGAAACCGTGGCGCGGTTACCGGCGGAAAAAATCTCGATGCATTTCGCGACATGATCGTTGATGTTGTTCGCCGCCATGGTCCCGCAGGATGCGAGGTGGATCGTGGAAAAACTATGGTCGTTCTGCCGGGATTCTTCCGGCCCACGAAACAATGGGATCTACTCATCGTTTTTCAAAATCGACTCCTGGCGGCTTTCGAGCTGAAGTCACTCTGCGGCCCGTCGTTCGGAAACAACGCCAACAACCGCTGCGAGGAAGCCATGGGAAGCGGATACGATTTTCGAAAGGCTCAAAGCGAAGGATTGTTCGGGCGAGGAGCATCGCCATTTCTTGGTTACTTCATCCTTGTTGAGGATTCCCTCGGTTCGCGGGAGCCCGTCAGCGCCAAGTCGCCTCACTTTCCAACGGACATGATCTTTCATTCCTCCTCCTACCAGCAGCGGATGAAAATCCTCTGCGAACGGATGGTCGAACAGCAACTCTATTCGTGCGCCTCTGTCATTACTGCCTCAAATGACTCGAAATCGGGTGACTCCCACCATCTCTCGAACCAAACGGCATTCCGATTCCTCCTCTCACGACTTGCCGGGCACCTTGCCAGCGAGGCAGATTTGGTTCGGGGCTCTCGAACACGAGTAAAGGACGCTCCGACCGCCTACAACTGTGGATCGCTGATTGCTGGGGATTGGTTTACTTCCATTGAGCCTCTTGAGGAGTTGGAACTCACACCACCATAGAAAGCGAGGAATCTTTTCCCCTCTCAAGATCTGGATGAAAGATCCCATCGTCGAAGAAGTCAGCCCCGCCCGCGTGGAAAGCGCCGCGCTCAACAGCCGCGACCCGCGCCGTATCTTTGAAGATGCCCGCAGCCGGCAAGGCTCCGACGGACACCACTCCTCCTGCGACCCAGCGGATGCCAAGGCACGGACGTCTCAATGCAACACAGGCTTTGCAGCCTGCGCCGAGCCCCCTCAAGAACCTGTTCCAGATTCCCAAGCGCGCAGGCATTACACACTCGACGGCCCGGAAACCGGCTTCCAGATTGATTTCGCAGGGGATCTCAACGAGGAGCAACATGCGGCGGTCACGTCTCCACCGGGCCCCGCGCTGGTCATCGCCGGGGCCGGAAGCGGCAAAACCCGGACGCTCACCTACCGGGTGGCCTGGCTGCTCGCGCAGGGCGTGCCGGCCGGATCGATCCTGCTTCTCACGTTCACGAACAAGGCGTCGCGCGAGATGCTTGAGCGCGTGCGGGCGCTCGTCCCCGGCGGCGGCGACGGGGTCTGGGGCGGCACGTTCCACTCGATCGGCAACCGGATCCTGCGCGTCCACGCCGAGCGGATCGGCTTCCGCCGCGGGTTCACGATCATGGATCGCGAGGACCAGGAGGATCTCCTCGCCAGCGTTCTCGCCCGCGAGGGCCTCTCCTCGCGCGACCGCCCGTTCCCCAAGGCCGGGGTGCTTGCGGACGTCTTCAGCTACGCCGTCAGCACCGGGGCGACGATCCGGAAAGTGCTCGGAGAAAAATTCCGCTACTTCATTCCGTTCGAGATGGACATCGAGCGCGTCCAGGGGCTCTACGAGGCCGCGAAAAAGGAGGCGAACGCGATGGACTTCGACGACCTCCTCTGCAAGACGCTCGAGCTTTTCCTCACGAACGAGGACGTCGCCGCGCAGTATCAGCACCAGTTCCGCCATGTGCTGGTGGACGAATACCAGGACACCAACCTGATCCAGGCCGACCTGGTGGATCGGCTCGCAGCCAGGCACGGCAGCATCATGGTCGTCGGCGACGACGCGCAGAGCATCTACTCGTGGCGCGGCGCAAACTGCGAGAACATCCTCAAGTTTCCCGAGCGGCACGCCGGCACAAAGGTCTTCAAGATCGAAACCAACTACCGGAGCGTCCCGGAGGTTCTTGACCTCGCGAACGCGGCGATCCTCGCGAACGAAAATCAGTTCCATAAAAATCTTTCGCCGGTCCGTCTGTCCCATCCGCTGCGCCCGGCGCTCGTTTGCCTTGCGACGAGCACGCAGCAGGCCGCGTTTGTCGCGCAGCGAATCCGCGAGCTCCACGACGAGGGGGTTGGGCTCCACGAGATGGCGGTGCTCTATCGCGCGCATTACCATTCGATGGAGATCCAGATGGAGCTGACCCGGCGCGAGATCCCGTTCGCGATCACCAGCGGGCTCCGGTTCTTCGAGCAGGCGCACATCAAGGACGTCGCCGCATTTCTCAAATTCGCGACGAACCCGCGAGACGAGGTCGCGTTCAAGCGCATGGCACGCCTGCTGCCCGGCATCGGCGCGAAGACCGCAGAAAATCTCTGGGCTCAAACCCTCGCCGCGCTCGCACGTGGCACCGGGATCCCCGGCCTTCTCGCTCTCAAAGTCCCCGCAAAAGCCTCGAAGGATTGGGCTCAGCTCGTTCACACGCTTTCCGACCTTGTTCCGGCCGCCGGACCGCTCCCGCCGGCTGCCATGATCGAGTGCGTGCTGTTCGCATTTTACGACGACCACATGAAAGAGAAGTTCGCGAATTACGATGCGCGGAGCGAAGACCTCGCGACGTTCGCGGAATTCGCCCGGGAGTTCACCGCGACAGGAGATTTCCTTTCCGAGCTCGCCCTTCTGGGCGGCGTCGAAACCGCCGATGCGTTCGCCGGCGACTCCGGGAAGGTCACGCTTTCCTCACTTCACCAGGCCAAGGGCCTCGAATGGCGGGTCGTTTTCCTCATCTGGCTGGCCGACGGAATGTTCCCGACCGCCCGCAGCCTCGGAAACCCGGAGGCGATCGAAGAGGAACGGCGGCTTTTCTATGTCGGCATCACCCGCTGCAAAGACGAGCTCTACCTGGCCTATCCGGAACTCAGCCGCAACGCGGGCGGCGCAACGAACTTCCAGCGCCCTTCGCGCTTCCTCTCAGAACTCCCGGAAAACCTCATGGAAACGTGGAATGTCGGCCCGCCTGCCCGTGGCGGGCAGAGTGGGGACGAAGAGGAGATTCCGTTTTAGCCCAGAGGCATCCCTCCAAGGAATCCCATCGCCCGCTACTTCCGGCTTGTGCGGATATCTGCAAGCCGAGTTTGCAGCCCCGCGACCAGCGCCTCCAGCTTGCCGATGGTCTCCTTCGCGGTTTCATGCTGGCGCCGGCTTTCAATCAGGGAGGTCTCCAACTCGCGGATGCGTTTTTGAAGATTGACCCGGATTCCAATCTGTAGTGGGTGAGGGACGTTTTCCGTTGTCGGGGACGTCGCCTTCTCGCGGAAAAACGAGGCCTGCCCGAGGGCCATGGATTCGCCGGTCTGGCAGTTGATAACGATCGTCTCCCGGGTGATTTCTCCGAGCCTGACAAATTCGAGCAGGGATTCCGCCGTCGTCGGGCCGTAGAGGAGGCTGTCCGACACCTCAAGCAACCAGTCCATGCCGAGATCCGGGATCATGGGGGCTTTCGTCCAGACATCCTTGTCGGTCGAAACCATGTCGAGCGAGTTCACTTGGGCCGCCTTCGCCCACGCCCGGATTTGCTCAAATCTTACCGGGCCGAAAACTTCCGCGGAATCGTGTTTTCGGAGATACCAGGTTTCCAAATGCTCTAAAGTCATTGCCACAATTTATCATGGCAAGGATTCCGTGTTTTGACAAGCAGGCATTGTCGTATTGCTCCCAACCTGGCGCGGGGGCGGGGCAGTTGGATCGCTTGACTTCTGGCGAATATGAACGAAAACCATCTGGTTTCATATGAAACCAAACACACTCCTCGCTGCTCTCTTGTTTGTTGGGTCGGCTTTCGCCCAGACCCCTCCGGTCATTTGTCCGATGCCCTCGCCCCTGCCCGTTGTTCCGCAGGGAAGCAATTCCGCCACATACCCGGCACCCAGGGTGGAGTGGGTGCAACGCGTGGCTGAAACAAACCAGCGAGCCCATCAAGCAGCAGGCTCAATCGAACTGATTTTCGACGGTGACTCCATAACCGATGGATGGCAGGGCAGGGGAAAGGACATTTGGAATGAACGATACGGCAAACTCAACCCGTTCGATTTCGGCATTTCCGGCGACCGCACCCAGCACGTCCTCTGGCGCCTTGCCCAGGGACAGGCGGATGGCATGCATCCCAAGCTGATAGTCCTCATGATCGGCACCAACAATCTTAGCGCGAACACGGTTGAGGAAATCGCCGACGGCGTGAAGGCGATCGTCGCCGACTACCAGAAGCGCTGCCCGGAAGCCGTCGTTCTGCTTCAAGCCATCTTCCCTCGTGCGGAACAGCCCGCCGACCCGGCCCGGGAGAAAATCAAGGCCGTCAACCAGATCATCTCGAAGCTGGGTGACGACAAGCGCGTCATCTATATCGATTTTGGTGACAAATTCCTGGAACCCGACGGCACGATGAGCAAGGAAGTCATGCCTGACTTCCTGCACCCTTCGCCCAAGGGCTACCAAATCTGGGCGGACGCCATCCAGCCGATTATCGCCAGGTTTTTCCCGGCGCAAAACTGATTTCTGGAACCGTCCTCAGGGCTTGGTCGGGGTGTTCCCCCGGCCTCGCATGTTCGTCAGCTCGTGATTGAGCTTTCTGACCCGGTTGACCTGCTGCCAGAAGAGATCTTCGAGGATATCCGGGGTGCGCTGGATCAGTTCGCGAAAAATACTGCCGGAAATTTTCATCACTTTGCCCCGGGTTTTGGCGCGCACCGTGGCCGAACGCGGCAGGCCATCGATCGCGGAAAGTTCGCCGACAACCGCTCCCGGGCCGTAGGTTTCCAAGAGGATTTCGCCATGGTCACCGGGCAAAAAAACCTCGAGTTCTCCCTGCAAAATCAGCACGAGGTAATCGCCGGGGTCATCCGCTTTCCAAAGAATCTGACCCGGGGCCAGCTTCCTCTCGGTCCCGGCGCGATACAGTTCCTGGTAGGACTTTTGCGAATACTGTTTGAGATCGACAAAGTATTCGTTGAATTCCACTCCCAGCAGTTCGTGGATCCGTTCCAGGCTGTCCTCTTCGATATACATGACCGCGAAGGCGAGGGTGTCCTGGTAGTTCATCGCCGTATCGGAGAGGATATGGGAGAACAAGCGGCGGAAATTGTGAAAATCCGGACGGTAGTGGCCGGTATCGAGATCGCTGCCGTTGTAGCCCAGGTAGAACGCGAAGATTTTCTCTTCGCGGCCTTTCCAGAGCGCCTCCCAATCGGGGGCGCGGTTTTCGGCAAAATACAAAAACGGGTTGAAGCCGAAGGCATGAAAACTCAGGTCAGCGAACCCGTCGCTGCCGAAGCGCAGAGGATTCAACTCGATCGGCGTCAGCTTCCCCTTGTGGAGTTTGAACTCGCCGTGGATGGGGATCGAACGTGCCTGAAGGGATTGGTTGAGGGCTTGGAAAAACTCGATGAATTTCGGATAGAGGTTCCGGTAAACCTCATGGCTGGTGTAATAAACGACATGCAGGTAATCGCGCTTCTTGGGCAAAGGATGGTGGCAAACGTTGGTGATGACCGGTTGCCCGGATTCGTTGAAAAACATATCCACCGCATATTCCTCGCCCTCGAGAAATTCTTCCACGATCAGCCGGTCTTTCGACACAACCTGTTCTGAGAAAAGATTGGTGCGCTTGGCAAGCTGGGCTTCGATTTCATGCATCAGGCCCACCCTGTCCGTCTGCGCATCGAGCGGAAACGCAGCGCTGCCCCAATAGCCTTTGATCGGCTTGACGAAATACTTTTCATCGGGATCCAGCTCGATCCTGGGAAGATCCCGCACGGGAATTTCCCGGAAGAAAAAATCCGGGAAGATGGAGGTCAGCATCTGGCGGCATGTGACTTTGTTCTTCAACCGCGATACCATCTCTTTTTTCTCGTCGTCATCCAGCCTGTTCAGGGCTTCATCCAGCACCGTTTCCGTGGCAATGATGACTTTGTCCCCTTTCTTGATCCGCAAACCCGGATTCCCCTGAAGCTCATCCTTGGTCACAACCCGAATGGATGGGCGGTCTCTGAGTAAATTAATAATCCCGGCACCCACCAGGCTCTCCACGATGATCCATGTCTGTGGCAATTGGCTGGCGGCGCTGCTCTGGGAGTCCAAATGTGTTCCGGGCATCTGATCCTTCTCTACTCAAGCTTGGAGCGCGTTCTTTTTGATTCGGCCCTGCGTATATTGAAAATGATCTCAACCGTGTCACCCGGAGTTCTGCGGGATCTGCGGCAAGCCAGGAGGCAGCCGAACCCGAGAACGGCGAGCGCAAACGTGCCGGGCTCGGGGATCATGGCGAAATCGCTGTTGTGGTTGAGGACGGCCCAGACCGTATTGGTGTCGATGTCCACGCCGTAGGTACCAAGGCCATAGGCGGCAGCCCATGCGCCGGCGACGAATGTCGCGGTGCCGCCAATGTTGCCGTTCACGGCATTGACCCAGGAGCCGTCGCCGTCGAGCCAGGCGATGAATGCGGAATTGTCCACGGGAGTGAAGGAGAAGAGCTCGAGGGTGAAGGTGTCTGTTTTCGAACCCTCAACCACAGGGACTCCGCGCAAGGTGAAGACGTCGCTGATCCGGAGGTTGTCGTTGAGGGCGTCGGAGGCATCATTGAATTCGGCGATGATGTTCCCGTCCTGCGAGGCCGTGCCGGACAGGATCACGGCGGATGTGTCCCTGCCGCCGAGCGAGCTGGTGACATTGACGGTGGTGGCGAGATCCTCGCCGGAGAGGACGTTATAAGTGACGATGGCGGTGGATCCGGTGATGGTGATCGCATTCGGGATATCGACGCCGGCGTCGATGAACAACTCGCCGTCTGCGACCGTGACGCTGCCTGTGCCGAGGGCGGAGCTGTTTGTCACCTCGAGAGTTCCGCCGCTGATGATGGTGCCGCCGGTGTAGGTGTTGCTGCCGGAGAGGGCGACCCTGCTGCCGAAGGCGTTCATGGAAGCCCAGTTTGTGCCGGAGAAGGAAGTCCCCTGATTAGTGGGGTTGAAGAAAATGCCGGCAGGCCCGGATTGAATCATCTTCTCGTTGATCCATGCGGCTTGCTGGGAGGCCCGAGTCATATAAGTGAGGTCGCCATAGTATCCATTCAAATAACCTTCCAGAGAATTGATTCGGGCGGGATTGAATCCCCAAGAGGTGATCCCTGCGATTTTATAGTTGCCGTTATCCCAGATGAAGGTCGGCCCGCCACTGTCGCCCTGAGCGGTGCCGCCTTCGATAACCCCTCCGCTATAAGAAACCTGATCAGGCAAACTATAATAGCTTCCCGCCTGGGTGCTCGAAATGGTTCCCGCCGGATCGAGTTGCTTCACTGGAAATACGGTGGTAGGTTGTCCTGGAGATGAAAGGGTGGTTGGGCACCCTTCAGCAGACAAAGTGTTTGTGATTGAGTAGCCGCTGTCAAAATCACTGACAAGATTTCCCCCGGGATATTTGTTAAAGACGGTTGGGCCTTGTGTGGTGACCCGGTCTATCACGTTTGCCATTGCTAATTTATAATTCGATGTGTTAAGTTCGCTGGGGCTTGTTCCGTTCCCGATGCGTCCAAATCCTACCGTATAACCGATTTTTCCGAGTTCCTGATTTGAGGTATAAAGTGTCGCGGGCGCAATGCCCGTTGTAGCGACATTGCTGCCCGTAGCGAGATCGCTCAATCGGAAGAGCGCCACATCCCAGCCTTGGGAAACTCCCGTCTCTGCGCTGTTGAGGGGGGGCGGAGCTTGATTCCAGTTGGGGTGCTGGATGCGGCTCGATATATTGGCGGCGTAAGTGGTGTTGTTGATCGTGAACGTCATGTTGATGACGCTCGAGTTCCAGAGGTGAGCTGCCGTGAGCACCCACTGGGTGCCGGTGTTCGGGTCGGCGATGATCGTGCCGGTTCCCCCGTAGGGTTCATATATTCCCTTGGCGTTTTTTAGAAGATATTGAATTTGCCCGACCGCCTCGAATGAAGGGCAAAAGGTCGTGTCGCTCGCAAGCGCCCGTGCGGCTAACTCCCCTGTGTAAATGCCATATGCCATGTTGTCACTGTAGAGAATCGCCTGAGAGGGCCTGATCGTCGCGGCAAGGAGCCAAAGAAGAATGGTAGCCCGACAGATTCGCCCCGCAAGACAACTGCCGCTCTTACTGGAGGAACTGAGCATGGCGATAACATTTTCTATTTCACTGCGTGATGCAACAAAAAAATGCGCGGCGGCAACGAAAGCAATGCTTGCCATCGCCCGAAGATTCCTCCATCTCTCGTCGATCATGAAAAAAATCTTTTCCTGTGCCGCGGGTGTTGTTTTGGCGGGGTTGGCCGGTTGCGGCGACGCCGGGGTGCCCTCGGTCAAGATCGGATTGAATGCGGAACTCACCGGCGAGATGCCCGCGGTGGGAGCCTCCTCCAGGAATGCAGCGGAGATGTTTGTCGCCGGGGTCAACGCCGCCGGCGGACTGGATCTCGGAGGAAAGAAACTCCCGATCAAGCTGGTCATCGGCGACAACGGGGCCAAGGCCGACCAGGCCCGCACGGTGGCGCAGCGTCTTATCTCCCAGGACAACGTGGTCGCGATGATCGGCCCGGACGCCAGCTCCTGCGCGATCCCGGCCTCGATCGTGGCCGAAATATTCAAGTGCCCGATGATCTCGCCGTGGTCCACGAATTCGAAGACGACTCTCGATGAAGCGGGCAAACCGAAGCAATACGTGTTCCGCGCCTGTTTTATCGATCCCTTCGAGGCCCGCGTGCTCGCGAAGTTTGTGCTCAATGATCTCAAGGCCCGCACGGCGGCGGCTCTCTACGATGTTGCTTCAGAGGCTCCGAACGGCCAGGCAAACCTCTTCAAGGAGGTCTTCGAGCAGAACGGCGGCAAGATCGTCGCCTTTGAAACCTACACGACCGGGGACCGCGATTTTTCGGCGCAGCTCACCAAGATCAAGGCCCAGAACCCGGAGGTTATCTTCCTTCCGGCGTATTACAACGACGCGGCAGGCATCACCCGCCAGGCGCGCCAGCAGGGCATCACGGCCCAGTTTGTCGGCAGCGATGCCTGGAGTTCTCCCGAGGTGATTACGCTCGGTGGCCAGGACATCGAGGGTTCCTATTTTTGCAACCACTACTCGACCGAGATCGCCACGCCGGTCGCGAAGAAATTCGTGGCCGACTACACTGCCAAATACGGCAAGGCCCCGGACGACGTCGCGGCACTGACCTATGACGCCATGGGGCTCATCACCGAGGCGATCAGGACCGCGGGAAAAGCCGACCGGCAGGCGGTGCGTGACGCGTTGGCAAAAATCCCAAAATACGAAGGCGTGACCGGCACCATGCGCTTTCAGCCCGGCAGCGGTGACCCCATCAAGACCGCGGTGATCCTGCAGATCAAGGACGGCAAGTTCGTCTGGATCGCCAACGGCCAGCCGTAGAAAGCAGGGGCGATGATTTTCTACCTCGCCCAGCAGACCATCAACGCGCTGCAGTTGGGCTCGATCTATGCCCTGATCGCGCTGGGCTACAGCATGGTTTACGGCGTGCTGGTGATGATCAACTTCGCCCATGGCGACCTTTTCATGCTCGGTGCCTTCGCGTGTCTTTTGCTCGCGGTGCTGCTGCCCGTCCATCTGCCCTTCGTGTTCATCCTGCTGCTGGTGATGGTGGTCATCGGGCTGCTGGGGGCCTTGATCGAGCGGGTCGCCTACCGCCCGCTTCGCGATGCGCCGCGGGTCTCGGCCATCATCACGGCGCTCGGTTGCGGCCTGGTGATTGAGAACACCACGCTCAGCCTGAGTCCCTACCCGCAGTTCCTTCCGACACTCTTCGCCAGCAAGACGCTCAGCTACGCCGGCCTCACGGTCACGACGCTGCAGATCCTGATCATCGGCGTGGCCCTCGGGCTCATGGTGGGGCTGGATCTTCTCATCCGGAAAACCGGCTTCGGCATGGCGATGCGGGCGATCTCCTTCGACGCGCGGACGGTGCCCCTGATGGGGATCCCGGTGAACCGGATGATCTCGCTGACGTTTTTTGTCGGGGCCGGATTGGGTGGCGCGGCCGGCATGCTTTACGGGCTCGCCTACCCGCAGATCAGCGCCACGATGGGCGTGCTGATCGGCTGGAAGGCGTTCATCGCCGCTGTCATCGGGGGGATCGGCAGCATCCGGGGCGCGGTGCTCGGAGGCTTCATTCTCGGAGGGGTTGAGGTGATGGCCGTGGCCTATCTTCCCTCCACATACCGCGACCTGATCTCCTACTCGCTGCTGCTCGCGATTCTCGTTTTCAAACCGTATGGCCTGCTCGGACAGCCGCCCAACCAGAAGGTCTGATCCGTGAAGAGCCTCCTTGATTCCGTCGCCCGCTGCCGCTGGGCATTGCCCGTGCTGGTCGCTGCGGGATTCGCCTACGCGCTGGCCTGCGAGTCTTTCCCGATCCTCAACGACTATTCCGAAGTCGTCCTCGTCACCGTCGGGATCAACATCATCCTTTGCGCGAGCCTGAACCTGGTGAACGGCTACATGGGCGAGTTCTCCGTCGGGCACGCGGGCTTCATGGCGCTCGGTGCGTACGCCTCTGCCATCATGACCACCAAATGGCTGCCGGCATCGTTTTTCGAGCTGCCGCTGGGGGTTCTTTTCGGGGGAGGGGTCGCGGCGCTCGTCGGCTTTCCCCTCGCTCTGCTCTCCTTCAAAACCCGCGGCGATTACCTCGCGATCATTACTCTGGCGTTTCTGATGATCGTGAAATCCGCGATCGAGAACATTAGCTACGTCGGCGGCCCCCGCGGGATGACACCCCCTGTGCTGACGACCCTGCCCTGGACCTTCTTCTGGGTGGTAGTCACGCTGTGGGTCATTCGCAATCTCGTCTACTCGAAGTTCGGGCGGGCGATCACCGCGATCCGCGAGGACGAGATCGCGGCCAATGCCATGGGGGTGCGCGTCCGCGAGGCGAAAATCCTCGCCTTTGTCACCTCGTCGTTTTTCGGCGGGGTCGCCGGCGCGCTCTACGCCCAGGTGAATTTTTTCATCGATCCCAAGTCATTCGACATCGTCAAGTCCACGGAGATTCTTGTGATGGTCTATCTCGGAGGGATCGCCTCATTGGGCGGCTCGATTATCGGCGCGGTGATTTTCACTGTTCTCCTCCAGGTCCTCCAGCCCCTCGGCACCTGGCGCATGGTCATCCTGCCGCTCATCCTCGTCCTGCTCATGCTCTTCCGTCCGCGCGGCATCATGGGCATGCGGGAACTGCCGTGGTTTCTTCCCGCGCGCGAACTTTTCAAACGGCCCAAGCCATGAGCGCGATTCTTGAGATCGATCATCTGACCAAGCGCTTCGGCGGCCTTTGCGCCATTTCGAATTGCGACGTGAAAGTCGAGGCTGGCGACACCCACGGCATCATCGGGCCTAACGGCGCCGGCAAGACCACGCTTTTCAACCTCATCACCGGCATCTACAAACCCACCGAGGGCGACATCCGGTTCCGCGGCGAATCCATATCCGGATTCCGACCGGGCCGCATCGCGCTCAAGGGCGTTGGCCGCACGTTTCAAAATATCCGCCTGCTCAAAAGTCAGACCGTCTTGGAAAACGTGCGCATCGCCTTTGATTCGCAGCTCCATTATTCGCCGCTGGAGGCCATGCTGCGGCTCTCCCGGTTTGGCCGGGCCGAGAAGAATTCCGTCGCTGCCTGCCTCGAACTTCTTGAGCCCTTCGGCTTGGCGGATCAGGCGCATGATCTTGCGGGGGATCTTCCCTACGGCTCCCAGCGCAAGCTGGAGATCGCCCGGGCGCTCGCGCTCAAGCCCGATCTCCTGCTCCTCGACGAGCCCGCCGCCGGGATGAACACAGGCGAAACCGCCGACCTCACCGAATTCCTTCGCTGGGTGAGGGATCACTTCCAGTTGACCCTCGTCCTCATCGAGCACCACATGCATCTCGTGATGAATCTCTGCGACCGCATCACCGTCCTCGATTTCGGCCAGACCATCGCCGAAGGGACGCCGGAAGAGATCCGCGCCAATCCCCGCGTCATCGAGGCCTACTTGGGAGGAACCGAAGAAGAATGAGCGCTCTCACCGTCGAAAACCTCACCGTTTCCTACGGCGACATCCCTGCCGTGAAAGGCATTTCATTCGAGGTGCGAAAGGGCGAAATTTTCACGATCATCGGAGCCAACGGCGCTGGCAAATCCTCGGCCTTGCGTGCCATCTCCGGGCTCCTGCGATTCGGCGGCAGCGTGCGCCTGGATGGGAGGGAGCTCCGCGGTGTCCCGCCGGAAAAAATCGTCGCCCTCGGCCTCTCCCAAGTGCCGGAGGGGAGGGGGATCTTCGGCAATCTCACCGTGAAGGAAAACCTCCATCTCGGCGCGTGGATCCGCAAGGACCGCAAGGCCGTGGCGGAGGATCTCGACCGCATCCTCGGCACGCTGCCGCGCCTGAAGGAACGTCTCCTCCAGGCTGCCGGCACGCTTTCCGGTGGCGAACAGCAGATGCTCGCCGTCGCCCGCGCACTCATGAGCCGCGCCACGACCCTCCTCCTGGACGAACCCTCCATGGGCCTGGCTCCCAAGCTGGTCAAAGAAATTTACAGCGTCATACGCGAGGTGAACAACGCCGGCGTCACCGTCCTGCTCGTCGAGCAAAACGCCAATATCGCGCTCCGTCTCGCCCACCGCGCCGCCGTGCTGGAGACCGGCCTCATCACTCTCGCCGGCAACAGCGCCGACCTGCTCCAAAACCCCCGCGTGCAGGCCGCCTACCTCGGAACCTGAGTCCGCCACTCAAATAGGTGGGATGACTGCCGCGCGGCGGACATCAAAGAGACTTTTCCTGAATCCAGATCGTAGCGCGCGGCAACGATTTCGAGCTCTCCACTTCGGACGGCTTTCTTGAGAATTGGCCCCGAGGCCTGCAATTGCGCGGCGACATGCAGCGCCTGGGCGCGCACGGCGTTTTCAACCGGATCGCCCGCCGAGCCTTTGACCATCCGCACGGCAGGCCGGATCGCCTTCAAGACTGCAGAAAAATGCCCTGGTTCCTTTGCTCCCGAGACGGCGGCGGTGACCGCTCCGCAGCGCTCATGACCGAGCACCACGATCAACCGCGAACCCAAATGCGCAACGGCGTACTCGATGCTGCCCAACCCGACAGGATCGACGACTTCGCCCGCAGTGCGGATAACAAAGAGGGCGCCCAACTGTTGGTCGAAAATGACCTCGGGGCCGACGCGGGAATCCGAGCAGCCGACGATGATCGCAAACGGCTTTTGCCCTTGTGCGACTTTCCGGCGGCTATCGGCGATCGAAGCGGGAGTCGTCTCGGAAAGTTGGCCCCGGACGAATCGGGCGTTCCCCAGATCCAGCCGCCGAAGTGCTTCATCTGCCGCAAGGCCAGAGGGTTCATGGGCGAGGGAAAGGCTGAAACAGCCCGAAAGGCACAGCAGGGCTGCATGCAAACCAATGGAGGATCGATGGCGCTTCATCATTCGAAGCGGGCTCCATGCCGATGGAAGTCCCAGTTGGCTTTCCGAATTCAATTCTTCCTCGAGCGCGACATCAACACCCCGACCAAGACGGAAAGCAGAAGGCCCACGGCACCCGCAATCAGGAGATGGCTGAACGGAAGTTTTTTTCCGCACTCGCAACTCCCGCCCTCCCATTTTCCAGTGGTGATGAGTGTTTTGACCGATTCGAGGCAGGGGCAAGTGTTCATAAAATATCAATACCCTGATGCCATTCTGAATGCGAGAAAAAAATGCGGCAATGTCGGCGACGGTTCAAAAGTGGAATTCTCGCCTGTTCAAAAGTGGACAGTTTTC
>JBAXXD010000019.1:0-52081 GCA_037128135.1 Verrucomicrobiia bacterium | reverse complement strand
ATCGTCAACCGCGACCTCGAGGTCTTCTACCCGGAAAACCGGCTCCTCAATTTTTACGTCGTCCCCCTGATGAGCGACGAGTCGGACGCGCGGAAGCGCGAGCTGGCCGGCGGGGCGATCATCCTGCGCGACATCACGCGGAGCCACCGCGCGACGCAGGAGACGATCGACAGCGAGCGGTTTTCGGCTTTGACCCTGCTTGCGGCCGGGGTCGCTCACGAGGTCGGCAACCCGCTCAACTCGCTCGACATCCATCTCCAGCTCATGCAGCGGCAGATCCGGAAGCTCCCGGCAAAATCCCGCCCCGCGCTCGGGGAGTCGGTGGCGGTGGCGCGCGGCGAGGTCGCGCGGCTCGACCAGATCATCACCCAGTTCCTCCGCGCGATCCGCCCGCAGCCGCTCGATCTCCGTCCCGCGAACATCAACCATATCGTGGGCGAAACCCTGTCGTTCCTTTCCGCGGAAATTCAAGCCCGCGACATCCTGGTCGAGAGCGAGCTCGACAAAAATCTTCCGCAGATCGGGCTGGACAGCGAGCAGATCAAGCAGGCGTTCTACAACGTGAGCCGGAATGCGTTCCAGGCAATGAAATCGGGCGGGATCCTGCGGATCCGGACGTTTGCGGACGAGACCCACGCAAACGTGTCGTTCTCCGACACCGGGGGCGGCATCTCGCCAGAAAATATCTCGCGGATCTTCGAACCGTATTTCACCACGAAGTCCGACGGCAACGGGCTCGGGCTTCTGATCGTGCGGCGGATCGTCCGCGCCCACGGCGGCGAGGTCGTGCTCGAGAGCAGCCCCGGGCGCGGGCTCACACTCACGATCCGCCTTCCCCTGGCCGACCGGCGGGTCCGGTTCCTCGAGCAGGGCAACCCGGCGGAGCAACCCTGATGGCCTGGGAATTTTTCATCCTCTTCGCCGCGGCCTGTGCGGGCGGGGCGATCAATTCCGTGGCGGGCGGCGGGACGATCATCACCTTCCCTGCGCTCCTCGCGTTCGGGATGCCGTCGATCCAGGCGAATGCGACGAGCACGTTCGCCCTGCTCGTCGGCATCGCGGGCAGCCTCTACGGCTACCGCGCGCACCTTCCGGCCGTGCGGCCCTGGCTCAAAGCGTTCGCGCCGGTGAGCATCGCCGGCGGGCTCATCGGCGCATGGCTCCTCACCCGCACAAGCGAGCATTTTTTCGACCGGCTGGTTCCGTTCCTGATCCTTTTCGCGACCGTCCTTTTTTTGCTGAACAACGTGATCCGTCGGCTGGCGGGGATCGAGTCTGCAGGCGGTTCGCGCGCCGCCACCGGCGCGGCGGTTCTGCTCCAGCTCGGGGTGGCGATCTACGGCGGGTATTTCGGCGCGGGCATCGGGATCCTCATGCTCGCCACCATGGGCCTCATCGGGCTCCACCACATCCACGAGATGAACGCCATCAAAACCATCCTCGGCGCGCTCATCAATGTCGTCGCCGCCAGCTACTTTGTTTTCGCGGGCCTCATCGTCTGGCCCCAGGCGCTCGTCATGATGGCCGGTGCCCTGATCGGCTACTTCCTCGGCTCGCACTTCTCACAGAAAATCCCGCAGCAACACGTCCGGATCCTCGTCGTCCTCATCGGAATCTCGCTCTCGGCCGTCTTCTTCTGGCGTGAGTTTGCGCGGTGAGGATGAGCAGCGGAAGATATTTCTCTCGCAAAGAGTCGAGAGAAGGGCGCCGTAATTATTTTTGGGGAGTCACATCCGGATACGGCCCAAGGAACCGTTCGCCGTTGAAGTGGATCATGTGGTCGGGATCTTCGGCGATCCACACCTCCGATTCCCAAGCGATCTGAGAGACGAAGGACTGCATCGTTCGGCGGTTCTCGAAGGCGGTGACAAACACCAACCCTGCTTTACAGCCTACAAACAAGTCTTTGAGTTCCTTGCGGCGTTTGCCATCCACAGGCCCTGCGCTTGTGACGGCTTCGATGAGCAAGAGCCAATTTCTGGCTGCATGATGGACGATCACATCAGGAATCTTGGCAGCGGAATCCAAAGCAACTCCGAGTGCAGCGAGGCTCGTTTTCTCCAGATGGACGAACTTATTTTCCGTGTCGCCGATGTAAATGACAACGCCGCCAGGAGCGAAGGCCGGACAGAAGTTTTCGATAATTGCCTTGATGAGGGGATTCTGACCGCCGGGTGAAAGTGCAACCTGTGAGCCATCGGGCAACGTCACGGGCACGCGGGCCAAGTCACGCTTCCTGGCGATCTCATGCTTGAGGCTTTTGCGGCTGGCGAGGTATTTCCGCAAAGCGGGGATCCATGCAGGGGTTCCGACCTTGCGGAGTAAAGCCAAGGCCGAGGGTTCAATCTGATACACCGTCTTCCCGCTGTTTGTCGGGCGGTTGAGATCGTCGGGGTTGCGGAGCAGCAGACCTTCTCCCACGAAAAATTTTACCGCATCGTCACGAATAGTTTCCCGGGTGTTCGGTGCGTAGCGGACTCCGTAGGATGTGGCGATAAAATCAATGACCGGAGTGATTCCACAGAGCGGAGCCTGTGCTTCATCCCATGGAATATCGGGCCGAAGATCCAGCAGGGCGAGAAGCGTGTAGGCGGCGATCTCGTTCCGTTGCTTTGAACCAAACTGCATGGCAGTGAGAGCTGCGATGGCTTCAGCGAGCCGTCGTTTTCTTGAGTTCGTTTTTCGGTCGGGCTTATTGGTTGGCATGAAGATGCGTGGCAACGAGTTGGTCGATGTCCTCTTGGGAGAAGTCGAGAACATTGTTATTTCTGCCCATAGCTTTCAGTGTATTACGGTTGGGATAGGCCAAGGTCCGCAGGTCGGTGGCATTTACTTGGGTATGGCCGCTGAACCGACGAAAATACTGGTCAACCACCGTGGAATTTAGAAAAGCGTAGAGACCGACAGCCAGACTGCGCTCCAACCCATGCCCGTTGGTATGAAAGTAGTTCAGGTGGTTCTCGAACCCCAGCCTCTTTGCTTTCACTTGATCCGGGTCGAACATGCAAGCCACGAGGCGGCGACGCTCTTCCTTCGACGTGAAACGTTTCGTGAGGAGATACACACCGGAGGGCACAAGCCACTGCCGCGTCTCATCGTTGTCGAGAATGGCGTTAGGTTTGCGGGTTTTTATCTTCGGCCAGTGAACGGTGCCGCCATTGAAATGACAGGGATAAAGCAGAGGCACGGTTCCGTGCTCGGGTTCCTTACGAAGCGCGTTCTTGAGCCGAAAGTCCACAACACGTCCGGTCGAGACTGTCACGCCCAAGGATGCAAGGCTTGCGCTGAGGCTGTCCATGGTTTGCTTGGCGATCGCGTGGCTTGCAGTGGAAGGGATGTGGATGAACTTTCCGGCGGCGTGCGGGGGGACGATTTCTGCGAAAGGGAAGACAGCCTTGGCGATTTCTCCGCCATGCTCGCCGCTGCTGCTGGAGACGATCATTTCGTGCGGTTGGTTCCGTCCCTTCACGGCATGGAAGATGATGTTCTCCTGCAAAACGCTATCGTCTCGGAAGGCAGCTTGGCGTGATTCAAAAACATGAAGCCGGCGCAGTTCCATGCTGCCAAGAAAGTCTTCCCGGAAAGAATGGAAGTAGGGACCATTGCAAAAACTCCGCGGCGTGATCCCGACAAGTTGCCCGCCTGGAACCAATAACCTCTGAATGAGGGCGATGAAGCCCGTGTAAAGGTTGCTGGTTTCGACCCCGACGGAATGCAGAGCGCGCCTTTCGGCTGAGTCGGCGCTGATTTTGCGATAGGGCGGATTCGCGATGGCGGCATCGAAGGCGGGCGGCAGTGTGCCGAACAAATCACCCGCAAGACGAAGGGACATCTCCTCGATAAAGTCAGCGGAATGAATGGCGCACGTGAATTGAATGCCCGCCTCCGTGCAGCGCCGCTGGCACTGCCGCATAGTCGCGGAAAGGGCAACCAATATATCGGCATCAAGTTCGTAGAGCTCCGCCTCGATGGTGCGAACGCCGTGATTTCTTTCACACAAGCGCGAGACAAATGCGGAGGTGAGTGCCCCTGCCCCTGCCCCTGCATCCAGCAACCGAACCACGCTCGGGAGCGGCCCAAACATCGAAGCCATGAAGTCGGCCACCGGGGCGGTCGTGAGAAACTGTCCTAGTTCCTCCTTCCTCATGCGTGGTTCTGATCTGGCGGCGTCTTTCATGCAATCAGGCTGCCAATTTGAGGCTCACTTCCGCCAGAGCGTCAAAACCTCCGCAAGCGTCTTTGCGACGAGGAGCTTTTCCCGCTGAACGTAAGTCGGGCCTTGGAGAGAATATTTCAAGGCACCGGATGTGATTGGGCCAATGGTCTCTGCGGGGCCTTTGAAAATAATCTGGTATTTTCCGGTGTCCTGATACGGGCGGATTTCCTGAATCTCGGCGATGTGAGTGACTGCACTGATGGGGGCGACCTGATAAGCGGCGATGTATTTGATCCGATCCTTCATGGCCGGGCTCAAGCGGATGGCAAACCATTGGTTGTTGCCGAGAAATTGGCGTTTGAAACCATCTTCGCGGGCGGGAACGATGACGGTATCCGAGGCGGCCCGGCGGGCGAGCATGGCGGCGCGGGCGGCGGCAGTTTCATCCGGAGACTGATCGGGTTTGCCGGCATCGGTTTCGGCGCGCACCGGTTCCTCGTCCTCGTCGTAGAGAGTGTCGAATTGGTAGAGAAATTCGCCCGCGCCGGCCTGGAAGGTGCGAACCTCCAGCACGGAGATATTCGCATTGATCTTCTCCAGCACGCGATGGAGTTCCGGGCGGGCGTCATCGATAACGACGAGCCCGCGAAAGTCGCCATAGACGGCAAGATCGAGATAGGCGTCCACGTTGCGGACGGAAGATTTCCGGCAGGCGGCTTCGAGGCGGGCAAGTTGTGCGGGAGATTTGGAGATCTCGACCATGAGGAACTGGCGGATGGAGAGCTTTGCCTCATCAAAGCCGGTGACGAATTTCAGCATCTGAATGCCGATGTGCTTGAATGGATCGTGTGAGACGATTTCGTTCTCGACCACGAAGAGCCGGGGAGACTGGGGTTCGGCCATGTCCACCATGTAGCCGTCCGGGATCGAGACGATGTCCCCACCTTTGATCTTCTTCTTCACATCCACGTAGATCGTCGAGGGGCCGAAGATCTGATCTGCCAAGGAAACGATCCGGGCCTCGAACTCGGCTTCCGTCTCGAAGGAGTGCAGGCGATATAGGTTGCGGTCTTTGTCGAAAATCAGAGGCATGGTGACTGGAAGAGGAAATTTTTCTCAGGAAAATCGGAAATAGCGAGGAAGGAAACCGGGACTGGAAAAGTGGAATTTGGCGGATCCGAAATTGCGAATCTTGGCGAGAGAGAGTAATGGAGTGAGATGCTTCGATTTTGTTTGGCGGAAACCAGCGGCCCGATGAGGCTTCGCAGGGTGCTCTCTGGGCTTTCGCGTCTCACACGCTTTTTTCGCATGGGCAAGATGCCCATGCTACGGGGTGATTTCTACGGGGCCGCCCTTCTCGCGCTGGCTCTCGTTCTTTTCCCGGCTCCGGGCGTGAGCGGGCAGATGGCGGACGGGCGGCAGCCTGTGAAGTCGGCGCTGGTCTCGGCGGTGACGGCGGTCGTGCCCGGGCAGCCGTTCGAGGTCGGGCTCCTGCTGGAAATGGCGCCCGGCTGGCACACGTATTCGGAATTCAGCGGAGATGCCGGGCTGCCGACCACGATCGGATGGTCGCTGCCGGAGGGGTTCCGCGCCGGGCCGATCCGGTGGCCGGCTCCGCACCGCATGATCGAGCCGGGCGACCTCCGGACATATGGCTACGGGGAAAAGGTGCTGCTGATCACGACGCTCGACCCGCCGAAGGATTTGAAGATCGGATCGTCTGTCAGCCTGCGGGCGAAGGCCGCCTGGCTTGCCTGCAAGGACATGTGCGTTCCTGGCTCGGCCGAGCTGCTGCTTGATCTGCCGGTCTCCGCCGCGTCGGCTCCCAACCACGCCGCGTTGTTCGCGGAGTTTCGCGCAAAAATCCCTCCGGCTGAACCCTCGCCGTTCCGGTGGGATTGGGAGCTCTGGCTGGCACTCTTTTACGGGTTCCTTGGCGGGCTGATCCTGAACCTCATGCCTTGCGTCCTGCCGGTCATCTCGCTGAAGGTCTTCGGATTCATCCGCCAGGCCGGACAGGCGCCCCGAAAAATCTTTGCGCACGGGCTGGCGTTTGCGGGCGGGATTTTCGCGTGGTTTTTCGGGCTTGCTGCGGTGGTCATCGTTCTCAAATCCGGCGGCGGCGAGGTCACGTGGGCGTTCCAGTTTCAAAACCCGTGGTTCAATGCGGCGATCGGGTCGGTCGTTTTTGTTTTTGCGCTGAACCTATTCGGCGTGTTCGAGATCATTCTTCCCGGGCGTGCGAGCAACGCGATGGCGTCGGCATCCGACGGGCTCGGGGGATCTTTTTTCCAGGGTGTCTTCGCGACGCTTCTGGCGACTCCGTGCACCGCGCCGTTTCTCGGGACCGCGCTCGGGTTTGCGTTCAGCCAGTCTGCGGCCGTGATCCTCGCGATGTTCGCCGCCGTCGCATTCGGCATGGCTTCCCCCTATCTCCTCCTGACCGCGCGTCCTGGGTGGATGAGATTTCTCCCGCGCCCGGGAGCGTGGATGGAAAAGTTGAAGCAGGCCATGGGGTTCCCGCTTATGGCCACGCTCGTTTGGATCCTCGGCATCATGGGCGTCCAGCGCGGGGCGGACGGCGTGATCTGGTTCCTGTGCTTCCTGCTCTGCCTCGGCCTTGCCTGCTGGCTCTACGGCAGCTTTTGCGGCCCGCTTCCGACCCCGCGGCACCGCGCCACCGCGATCCTCCTCGCCGTCCTCGTCGCGGCCGGAGGCGGATGGTATTTCCTCGGAGAAAAGTTTTCGCGATCCGGTGCCGTGGCGTCCAACGAGATCGCCTGGGTGCCGTTTTCGGCGCAGGCGCTCTCCGCGCTGCGTGCTGATGGCCGATCCGTCTTCGTGGACTTCACCGCCGACTGGTGCATCACCTGCAAGTTCAACGAGCGCACCGCGATTAATACGCCAGCCGTCCAGGCAGCGCTCGCAGAAAAAAATATCGTCCCGATGAGGGCCGACTGGACGAAGGCGAATCCCGAGATCACGGCGGTGCTCAAGAGCTTCGGCAGGGTCGGCGTCCCGTTCTATGTGATCTACCCTGCCGGGCCCGTCGCCCAGCCGGTCATCCTCCCGGAGATCCTCACCGAGACGATTTTGCTCGAGGCGTTAAAAAAAATTCCGTGACCCGCCCGGGCCCGTGCTCAAGTTGCAGGGCCGGAATGGTGCCATCGTAGAATCGGCATCATGCCGCTTTCCCCGGAGAAAAAAACAAGCGGCAAGATGCCGCTTCGACATCCGAAACTGCTCTGAAGTCAGCGAAATTCGGGCCGTGCCGCGAAGTAGTTGTCGAAGACTTCGACCGCGTTGCTGCGCGGGAACCGCTGCTCGGCATCCACCATCTCGAGCCGCTCGGACCGGCCATCCAGATCAATGCGCACCTTCCCCTGCATGAGGAGCGGAATGACCAGCCCGTAGATATCGTCCCGCTCGTAGCCGGCACCAAAAAGTTCGTCCAGCTTTTCAGAAAGAGTGGTGAGAACCTCCTCGCCGCCGGCGGAACTTCCCGACAGCATCTTCCGCTGCCGGAGCTTGACGGCGTCTGCTGATAAGGAGGTGATCATGAGCGCATCACAGAATTTGCATAAGCCTGCCAGTCCTGCAAGCCTGAAAATATTTCTTGTCGGCGACGGTCAAAAAATCCGGCGTTTTCTTCTCCGCCTCCCTGCCAGCGAGGCCTGATTCTCTGTCCTTCCAGCGGGCGGGAAGCTCATTTTTTGAGACGGTTTTCTTCAAGAAGCCATTCGATCAGGGTCAGTTTTCCGAACCTATCGGGGATCAACTCAATGAGTTTCTTTCCATTTGTAAAACGGATGCCTCCGTCGAGATCTGGCGGAATCTCCACCGGTTGGATTCGATCTTTGTGTCGCCAGGGCTTTGAAATAATGGTGGCACTCCCAGAAACAACTTTAATTTCTGATTCTCTGACCCTTTGCCTTGCGACCACTTGGAAGCGAAATGTCGAAGGGTTCCAGGTGTCGGTCATCACGCTGATTTCGTCGGTAACTCTTTCAATGCTGAAGCCCGGCCCCGTCTCGGCTTCGACGGTCGCCGTTGGAGGTGATTCAATGCCGTCACCATCAGGGGTCGACAACTCGGCCATCAGGGCTGTCATACCTCCCTCCAGCAGTCGCGCAAGGTGCGAACCGAGAACCCGTGCCTGATCCAGAGTTGCCAATGGGTTGGCAAAATCTTTGCTGGAATTGCTATCGAAAAGTGAAAGGATTTTATTCTTACCTTCGAGACGCTTGACATTTCCTTTCTGCAGTTTCCAGTTTGTGCCATTTTTCCGGATGGCAGCCTCCCAGGTCAAATCGCTTTGTGCAAGCGGATCAGCAGTGGAAAGATATCCTAAAAAGTAACCGCCCTCTGTTTCCACGATGGCGAAAGGCAGCTTTTTGTGAGATGGTGCGACCCATGCCTTTTTCATTTCACTCCTCCGATTTGACAAAATGGGCACGCTGCCATCAAAGGGATCATGAAGCGTCCAGTTTGACTCGGGAGATTTCTCTTGGAACAGCGAGGGCTCGGGCAATTTTGTGCCTGTAAGTACTCGAACTCCCTTATCGTTCCACCAACTGGATTCCTTTTCGACAGATGTGAAATCGTATGCTTTGACAGCGCTGAAGCGCTTTCCTCCGAAAGGCTTCAAAATCTCGCTCCCCGCAAATTCACCTCCCGTGCGCCAACTCATGTGTAGGACAATGAAACCGGGACGCACGCGGGCGAACACCGAACCGGGCAACGGGTCTTTCGCAAGTTGCCTGTAACTCGCCCCTTTTTCATTCAGATTGCCTTCATCCCATGAACGCAAATCGGAATAGGTGTTTGCCACCAATCCAAAATTGCAGATGAGTTCGACTGGCGACATGATTTTTGTTAGGATACTTGCCGGAATCTCAGCTCCCCGCATGGATATCGATTGCCCGTTTTCCAGATGAGCATCAACACTCCCCGGCTGAGCTTCCCGGATCCAGATGTTGTTGAAGCTGTGTCCATCGCGAGTCACCATCCTCGGCGCAAAGACAGCGGATTCAATCTTCCAGCCGGGAGGAGGCGGCAGGGCGTCGCTGGGTAGGGACGAAACTCCTTTTTGATTTTTTGTCGCAGCAGCCGCGGTGCCAGCTTTTAGAGTGGCCGCAGTGGCCGCCTCTGCACTGCGCTTTGCATCCGGACTCTCGACTTGTCTTGGTTGCACCTCCTGCTGTCGCTTGCCTTCCTCTTCATATGCTTTTCTTTTCTGCAGAAGATATTTCTGCTCTTTTTCAGAATCATACCCAAACCGCGTCTTCTCCTCCTCCGAAAGCGAAGAAAAAGGTATTTTGCGAAGCCCATCCTCTGAGGAAACCATCAATCCATCGGGATACACTTTTGTGACGATCCCATCCCGGAATCTGATTTCCGACTCTGACTCCTTGGGAGTTTCTTCTGTTGGCACTGGTGAAACTGCAATCTTAGCCTTCTCTGTTTCAGCTGTCTCTGTCTTAGCCGTCGCTGTCTTAGCCGTCTCTTGGAATGCTATCTTGGCAAGCCAATCAGCTTTCACTTTTTCCAAAAGTCTCTTGTATTGAGGGAAACGTGTAATTCCAGAATCAATTTTACGAACGATAGCGTCTGGATTTTCGGTAGATTCATTGGGAAAAGGTATGATGAAAGGAGATTTTCCTGCCGAAATATTCAGTTCATTTCCGGTCTTCAATATGAGTGTCGCCATCTGGGGGAACACCTTGGCTGAGACATATTCAATCAATCTGGCCTGTGAATCTGTGTGGAACCCCTGTTCCTTGTAAATCACGAGACCGTTTGCGCGCGGTGACTGCGTGACTGTTTGTGCCACAGCCGGTGAATTGAAACATGCAAGGAATGCCACCAGGGTCTGTATGAGTTTCATTCCCACATCGGTTTCGTAGCGAAATGCCGAGGCGAGGTCAAGTTTTCGTGCTCGTCTGTCGTGCGCGCGTGACAAATTATTTCCTCGTGACAGTGGCTGGAGGCCGGTAGATTTTCACGGATCATATTCTTGATGGACTCTTCCGCGCAGTTTCTTAACAATCATGCCCTGACAATTTATTCTATGACCACACCTTGCATTGACCAGCTCCGGATTTCCGGCGACGTTGTGACCGGCGAAACGATGCGGAGGCTGTATTCCACGGATGCTTCGGAATACCAGGAAATGCCGATGGGGGTTGCGTTCCCGAAGACCGAGGCCGACGTGCGGGAAATCGTTCGCTTCGCCAAACAGAACCGGATCGCCATCATCCCGCGCACGGCTGGAACCTCCCTCGCCGGCCAGGTGGTCGGCAGCGGGCTTGTCGTTGATCTCTCGCGGCACTTCAATCAAATCGTTGAGATCAACCGGGAGACACGGCGCGCGCGGATCCAGCCGGGGGTCGTCCGCAATGAGCTGAACCTGGAGCTTGCGAAGCACGGGCTTTTCTTCGGCCCGGAAACTTCTACCGCAAACCGGGCGATGGTCGGCGGGATGGTCGGGAACAACTCGTGCGGCTCGAACTCGATCATCTACGGGAGCGTGCGCGACCATCTCGTCTCGGTGCGCGGGCTTTTCAGCGACGGCAGCGAAGGTGTTCTCCGCGCGCTCAACGCGGAGGAGTTCGAGCGGAAATGCGCGGGCGACGGGCACTTGGAAAACCGGATCTATCGGTCGGTCCGGGATCTTCTCGGCAACCCCGAAAACCGCCGCCTGATCACGGAAAACTTCCCCTTGAAGTCGATCCCGCGCCGGAACACGGGATACGCCCTGGATCGGCTGATGGATGCGGAGGTGCTGGATCGCGAATCGCGGCGGGAGTTCAACTTCTGCAAATTGATCGCGGGCTCGGAGGGAACGCTTTTTTTCGGTCTGGAGTTCGAGCTGGACTGCGATCTTCTGCCCTCGCCCCATGTGGCCTTGGTCTGCGGCCATTTTGCCTCGGTGGACGAGGCGCTGCGCGCGAACCTCGTGGCGCTGAACCACGGGCCGTCGGCTTGCGAGCTGATCGACCGCCACATCCTCGAGTGCACTCGGGCCAATTTTTCGCAGGCGCGGAACCGTGCGTTTGTCGTCGGCGATCCCGGCGCGGTTCTGGTCGTCGAGATCCGGCGGGAGAACGAGGCAGCGACCGAGGAGGCGGTCGCCGCGCTTCAGGCCGCCTGGCAGGCGGGGGGCTTCGGCTATGCGGCGCCAGTTCTCCGTGGCGAGGAGAGCAACAAGGTCTGGGAACTGCGCCGCGCCGGACAAGGGCTCATGACCAATGTCGTCGGGGATGCGAAGCCCCGCGAAGTCGTCGAGGACACGGCGGTCGATGTCCGCGACCTGCCCGCCTACATCGCCGAGTTTAACGCGATCCTCAAAGACAAGTATGGGATCGGGTGCGTGTATTATGCCCACGCGGGATCCGGGGAAATCCATACCCGCCCGCTCTTCGACCTCAAAACCGAACAGGGACTGAAAACCTTCCGGGGTGTCGCGACCGACATCGCGATGCTCGTGAAAAAATACCGCGGATCGCTGAGCGGCGAGCATGGAGACGGACGCCTGCGTGGCGAGTTCATCCCGCTGATGGTCGGCCGGGAATGCTACGACATGATGAGAGCGGTCAAGGGCGCCTTCGATCCGGACAACCGCTTCAATCCGGGAAAGATCGTGGACACGCCGCCGATGGATACCCACCTACGGCACGAGCCGGGCCATCCGACGCCCGACTACGAAACCATTTTTGATTTCAGCGACGTGCTCGGGGTTGTGCGGGCCGCGGAGAAATGCAACGGATCCGGGGACTGCCGGAAATCCCATCTCGCGGGCGGGACGATGTGCCCGAGCTACATGGCGACCCGCGAGGAAAAGAACACGACCCGCGCCCGCGCCAACATCCTCCGCCACATCCTCAACCATCCCGCGGATCCGGCAAAACCATTCGACAGCGCCGGAATCAAAGAGGTGATGGAGCTTTGCCTGTCGTGCAAGGCGTGCAAAAGCGAGTGCCCGTCGAGCGTGGATATCGCGAAGCTCAAAGCCGAGTTCCTCCAGCATTATTACGACTCGCACGGCGTCCCGCTGCGCTCGCGTCTCGTCGCGGGGTTTTCCGTCAGCGCGCGTGCCGCATCGATTTTTCCGGCGGCCTACAACGCCCTCTTCCAGACCCCGTGGATCCGGAAAACCTTCAACCGGGCCGTGGGATTCCACCCGGATCGCACGCTTCCGAAAATCAACCGCATGACATTGCGGCACTGGTTCCAATCCCGTCGCCCGCTGCCTCCGCTGAAATCCCGCGTCGGCCGCATCCACCTCTTCTGCGACGAGTTCACGAACTTCAACGATCTCGATGCCGGGATCGCCACGGTCGAGCTCCTCGAACTCCTCGGCTACGAGGTTGCCATCCCGGATCATGCCGAAAGCGGGCGCGCCTCGCTCTCGAAGGGACTCGTCCGGCAAGCCAAAAAATTTACCGAGGCGAATGTCCGCGCGCTTTCGGGCCTCGTTTCCCGCGACGAGCCGCTCGTCGGGATCGAGCCATCGGCGATCCTTGGCTTCCGCGACGAATACCCGTGCCTCCTCGGGCCCGGGCTGCGCGAGGCTGCCCGCGCGCTCGCTCCGCATTGCCTTCTGCTCGATGAGTTCATCGCCCGCGAAGCGGATGCCGGCCGGATCACGCCCGATCTTTTCACCGAGGAATCCCGGACGATCCACCTCCACGGGCATTGCCACCAGAAGGCGCTCGTGTCGCTCGATCCCACGATCCGGATGCTATCGCTTCCGAAAAACTACTCCGTAAAGCCCATCCCGTCCGGGTGCTGCGGCATGGCGGGCTCGTTCGGCTACGAGACCGAGCACTACGACATCTCGATGAAGGTCGGGGAGCTCGTCCTTTTCCCGTCCGTCCGCAAGGCGTCCGCCGAGGCCCTCATCGCGGCACCCGGCACAAGCTGCCGCCACCAGATCCACGACGGCACCGGCCGCAAGGCCCTCCACCCCGCCGAAATCCTCAGGGCCGCGGTGGATTCCTAAATCCGAAATAGGAGACGGCACGACGGCCATCCCTCCACGGAACATTACAGCCCGAAGTCGGTCACGGCGCCTCGAGATGCGGTGGTGACGTGCGAGGCATATTTTGCGAGGACTCCCCGGCGGTAGCGCGGCTTGGGTTTTTTCCACTTGGCGAGGCGGGCCGCAATTTCCTTTTGCGGGATCCCGAGCGTGAGCTTCCGGGAGACCGAGTCAATCGTGATCCGGTCGCCTTCGCGGACGATCGCGAGCGGTCCACCCTCGAACGCCTCCGGCGTGATGTGGCCAACGACAAACCCGTGGGTGCCGCCGGAAAACCTCCCGTCGGTGATCAGGGCGACATCTTTTCCGAGCCCGCAGCCCATCACCGCGCTCGTGGGGGAGAGCATCTCGCGCATGCCGGGACCTCCGCGCGGCCCCTCGTAGCGGATCACCAGCACGTCGCCCTTGCGGATTTTTCCGTCGAGAATTGCGGCGAGCGCTTTTTCCTCCGACTCAAAGACGCGGGCCTTGCCGTCGAACCGCTCGCCTTCCTTGCCGGAGATCTTCGCGACGGCACCCTCGGGCGCGAGGTTCCCCCGGAGGATCACGAGATGGCTGTCCTTTTTCAGCGGCTTGTCGAGCGGGGCGATGATCTTCTGGTCTTTCGGATACGAAGGGAATGCCGCAAGGTTCTGCTTGAGAGATTTTCCAGTGACCGTGAGGCATCCACCGTGGATGAGGCCTGCGGAGAGGAGCTGCTTCATCATCGGCACGATGCCGCCGATCTCCACAAGCTCGGACATGAGGTAGCGCCCGCTCGGCTTCAAGTCCGCCAGCACCGGAACCCGCTTGCCGATGCGCGTGAAGTCGTCGATCGTCAGCTTCACGCCCGCCGAGTGCGCGATCGCGAGAAGGTGGAGCACGGAATTGGTCGAGCCGCCGAGCGCGATCGAGACGGTGATCGCGTTCTCGAAGGCCTCCTTCGAAAAAATATCCGACGGGCGGATCCCTTTTTTCAGCATGGCGATGACAGCTGCGCCGGCAGCGCGGCAATCCTCGACCTTGTGTTTCGAGATCGCGGCCTGGGCCGAGCTGTTCGGAAGGCTGAACCCGAGCGCCTCGATCGCCGAGGCCATCGTGTTCGCGGTATACATCCCGCCGCACGAGCCGGGCCCGGGGATCGCGCACGCCTCGACCGCATGGAGTTCCTTGCCGGAGATTTTTCCGGCGGCACACTGGCCGACCGCCTCGAAGACCGAGACGACATCGAGGTTTTTTCCCGCCAGACATCCCGGAAGAATCGTGCCGCCATAGACAAAGACCGCCGCGCGGTTCATGCGGGCGATCGCCATGATGCACCCCGGCATGTTTTTGTCGCATCCGCCGATCGCGACAAACCCGTCGAACCCCTGGCATCCGACAACCGTCTCGATCGAGTCGGCGATCACCTCGCGCGAGACGAGCGAGTATTTCATCCCCTCGGTCCCCATCGAAATCCCGTCGGAGATCGTGATCGTGTTGAAGATCGTGGCCTTGCCGCCAGCCGCATCAATCCCCAGAGCGGACTCGCGGGCGAGCTGGTCAATGTGCATGTTGCATGGCGTCACCATGCTCCAGGTCGAGGCCACGCCGATCTGCGGCTTCGCAAAATCGCTTTCCTTGTAGCCCACGGGATAAAGCATCGCCCGGCTCGGCGCGCGGCTGAGGCCGTCGAGGACAATCGAGGAATGCGGGCGCATGCGGGCGGTGGTCTTCATAAGCCATGCACCCTATCAGAAACCGGGCCGGGTTCATCAAGAAAATCCCGCCGCATCCCGCCGCGCCGCAGCCCTGCTTCGCGGCGCCACTCGGGCTGTCGAGGCTGTCGAGGCTTGCCATCCGCCAGGGAATCTGGGAAAATCCCATATTATGAAATTCCTTTTCCCGCCTGCGGTTTTCGCGGTTTTGTTCCCCCTCGTGCCGCTCGTCGTCCGCGCGCAGCAGGACGTGCCCGCGCCGAATGTGGAGGCGCTGATCCGCGAGATCGAGGCGATGGAGGGAAAGCAGAAGGAAGCGAAATTGCAGGAGAAAAAGGCGGTTCTTGGCGCGGTGCTGGCAGCGGCCGCCAGCGGGTCGGCCGCGGCGAACTTTTACGAGAAGGCAGTGGAGGAGGTGCAATTCACCGGCAAGAAGGACAAGGGCGCGCTGTTTGCGGACTGGAAGAAAACGAACGCCGAAATGCTGCGTTCGAAGGAACTCCAGACCGCGCTTCAGCTGCATTTGAAATACCTCTCGATGGCGCTTCAGCGCAAGGGCATGGAGAAGCCGGAAACCATGATCCCGCCGGTGATGGCTTATGTGAACGAGGTCGTGGCGTCGGATAAACTCTTCGCCTCCGTGAGCCCGGGCGCGAATGAGACGAAGGCGCAGAAGGACGAGAGAACGCAGAAGGAAGAGCTGAACAAGCAGAAGAAGACCCTCCTCGACCAACCGCTGGGACAGTCGGTTTTTTCGCAGTGGCTGAAGCTCGAGCAGTGGCTTCCGGATGCCAAGGAATGGGAGCCCAAGCCCGGAGATGTGGCCGGGATTCTGGAGAAAAACGTGCGGCCGATTCTGCGGGAAAAGAAAGATCCGCAGATCGTGCAGACATGGGACTTGCAGCTCAAGATCGAGGCCGACCGGCTCACGGCCGGGCGCTCGGATTTTCAGAACGATAAATTCAACTCCGTCACCCGGCCCACTTTCCTATTCAAGCGCGCGCAGGACATGGTGCTGATCGGGCAGCCGAACCGCGGGCTGGTGGAGATGGTGGCCGTGCTGCGCGCGAATCCCTCGCATCCCGATTTTCCAAGCTGGCTGACGACGGTTCGCGGTCTGCTCAAGCCTGTTGCTCCGCCGGAGCAAACATCTCCTCAATGAGCCCGTCGTAGCGGTCGCCGATGACGTGGCGCTTGAGCTTGAACGTGTTCGTCAACTCGTCGCCGACCTCGAAAGGCCGCGGCACAAACCTCCAGACCACGATCCGCTCGAAGGTCTTGAACCCGGCTTCGGCGCCGATGAGCCTGCGGATTTCCGTATCCATGATCCGGTGGGCATCCTCGCGCCCGATGAGGCTGTCGCCATCGTCAAACTTGAGCCCGGCCACGCGGAACCCGTCGAGCGAGGGCACGATGAGCGCGCCGAGCGACTTCTGATCCTGGCCGACGACCATGCACTGCTCGATGAGCGGAGACCCGGTGAGGCGCGCCTCGATCGGCACCGGCTCGACGTTTTCTCCGCTGAGGAGAACAATGGTGTCCTTCGTCCGCCCGAGGATTTTCAGGCAGCCGTTGAACGTGACCATGCCGATGTCGCCGGTGTTCATCCACCCGTCGCGCAGCACATGGGCCGTCCCTTCTGGGTCTTTGTGGTAGCCCTTCATCACCTGCGGCCCGCGCACGTGGATCTCGCCGCGCCGCCCGCGCCCGCGTCGCCAGGCGCACGGGTAAAGAATGTCGCCGGTGTGCAGGTCAACAATCCGGACTTCCGTATTCGGGTAGGGCGCGCCGACCGTGCCGATGACCAGGTTTTTCCATGTGCGCACCGCAAGGACCGGTGATGTCTCGGTCATCCCGTAGCCCTCGAGCACCGGGATCCCAATGAAATTAAAAAACTCGTCGACGTGCGGCTGGAGTGCTCCGCCGCCGGAGACGGTGCCCCGGAACTCCCCGCCCACGATCGCACGGAGCTTCGAGAGGACGAGCCCGTCGAGGAGGCTCAAGGGGATCACCGCGAGCAGCCAGGCGGCCGCATGGGCGGCGGCCAGCCGCAGGGTTTCGGCCGGTCCGCGCCCGTGCATGTCGAGCTGCTGGCCGTGAAAAAATCTCTCCGCCCGGCGAACGTTCCGGGCGCACGTGTAGGCGATGCGGAAGAGCGCCCGGCGCGGCGCGGACGAGGTGCTGACATTCGACAGGATCTTGTTGTAGAGGCTCTCCCACAGGCGCGGGGCGGAGGCCATGAGCGTCGGGCGGACGACTTTGAGATCCTCGACGATCGTGCGGAGGCTGGTGTAGTGGGTGCAGGCGCCCATCGCGATGGAGACCATCTCGAAGATCCGCTCGTAGCTGTGCCAGACCGGCAGGATTGAAAGCATCCGGTCGCCGGGCTCGATGTCGAACGGAAGGTTCGCGATCTGCGAGCAGATGTTGCCGTGCGTGAGCTGCACGCCCTTCGGGGTGCCGGTGGTGCCCGACGTGTAAATGATCGTGAAGAGGTCGTCCGGGCGCACCGCCGCGGCGCGTTCGAGCGCGGCCGCGTCGCCCCCGGCCCGTCGCCGCGCCCCTTCCGCGATCAGATCCCCGAGCCTCTGAACCCCGCGGGGCGTCTCCCCCCCGGAGGACATCAGGATGGTTTTCTCCACCCGCTTGAGCCGATGTCGGCAGCGCTGGAGCTTTTCGAGGATGGTCAGGTTCTCGACAAAAACGACCCGCGCATCGGCGTGGTTCAGGATATAAACCAGCTCGTCGTCGGTGATGTCGGTCCCGCGCGGCACATCCGCCGCGCCGGCCAGAAGAATCCCGTAGTCGCAGAGGATCCACTCGAGGCGGTTGTCCGAGATGATGCCGACGTGGTCGCGCGCCCGGACGCCGCCGGCCGCGAGCGCGGTTGCCAGATCGAGCCCGGCCTCGTAGAGCTCGCGGAAGCTGATCGGAACGAATTTCCCCGAAGCCTCTTTTCTCGCGAACGCGGGGAGATCTCCGAAGCGACCGGCCGCTCCGGCATAGATTTCCGTGAGCGTGGGAGCGATGATGCGGGACTCGGGCATGGCGGGCGAGTCAAGAAAATCGTTTTCGGCCGCTTGCGCAATCAGAAATCTTCGCTATGCTGTCCCTATTATGAAATCGATACTGACTCTTCTCGCGGTTGTCTGCGTGGCTTCCTTCGGATTCACCGGCTGTGCGTCCGCAACGAAAAAGTGCTGCCAACAGGACAAGGTTTGCCCGGTGACGAAGGTTTGCCCGGTGACGAAAAAAGCCTGCCCCAAACAGACCGCCTGCTGCGCCAAGACCCCGGCAAACTGCCCGGCGAAAAAAGCCGCCCAGTAGCCGCCTGCCGCCCGCACGCCGCCTGCGGGCGCGCCGGGAGATCAAAGCATCTTGAGGGTCAGCGGGAACGCGTAGGCCTCTCCGTTGCTCGCTTTGAACGCGCCGATGATCGCGAAGACGAGCCATGCGATATACGCGGCGAGGGGAATGATCAGGGGCACGATCAGACATGATCCCGCACCACCTACGATTGCGGACAAGATGATCCAGATCGTCCAAGAGATCTGAAAGTTGAGGACGTTGCGGCCGGCCGCATCGATCGCCGCGCTCTCCGGCTTTTTGATAAGCCAGATGATGAGCGGTCCGAGGATGTTGCCGACCGAGGGCAGAAACAGTCCCGCGAGGCCGCTGAGGTTCAGAAAGACGATCCATTGCCGTTCGCTGATCCCGTCGGGGGCGGGCTGTTGCGGAGCGGGCACTTGAGGCATGGCAGGTGGAGGCGGTGGATTTTCCATATGGGAAATGCAAACAAAAATCCAGGAAGCCGAAAAGTTTTTTTCTCCCCGATGTCTCGCCTGAATCTGGAGGCAAGCTTCGGCTCAACGCAATTCCCAGGGAGGCCCGGGCGGGCGGGGCTCAGTGTCCGGCGGATTTCAGCTTTTCGAGTTTGGGAGCGATGACGGCACGGCAGTACGGGTTTGCGGGGTTCTGCTTGTAGAAATCCTGATGATATTTTTCGGCGGGATAAAACTCCGTGGGCCCGACGATTTCCGTGACGATCGGATCTTTGAAGAGCGCCCGGGCGGCGTCCCGGGATTTTTCGGCGATCGCCCGCTGGCCCGGGTTTGCGGCCACGATGATCGAGCGGTATTGCGTCCCGCGGTCGGCCCCCTGGCGATCCCGGGTCGTCGGGTCATGCGCGTCCCAAAAGTGGTCGAGAACCTGCGCGTAGGTGATGAGCGCCGGATCGAACGTGATTTCGACAACTTCCGCATGCCCGGTTTTCCCGCTGCAGACCTGCTCGTATGTCGGATCCGGAACATGGCCGCCTGCGTATCCGCTGACGACGGATCGGATTCCAGACCGCCCCTGATAGACCGCTTCGACGCACCAGAAACAGCCGCCACCAAGGATGGCTTTTTCGTCAGCCATGACGGCGGAAACGAAGGCGGAGACCGCGAACCCGATGAGGGTCGAAGCAAAGCGTGATGATTTTTTCAATGGAACCTTCTGGCATGTTGAACCGCCTTCATCCACCTCGAATGACAAGATGGGAGGGCCCGGCAACGACTGTTTTTGGCAGCGGAAGACCTGGCAGGGGTTCGTTTTTGAAGATGCGACCCCCCCCGATGTATGACAGGCGGCATCAGCCCGACATCTTCGACGGGGGTTCGACCTGAAGGCGTTCGAGAGGTCCTGTCACGGTTCATGGAAACATTTTCGTTCTCTATGGCGTCAGGAGCAACTCGAAAGATTCAGCCCACACTCATTTCCCTGGTGGGGCTGGCTTCCGCTTGCGAGCGGGCTAATTGTTTGGGTGCTGGCATGGACTCGATTTGATTGGGAGTTGAAATGGATCTATGCGGTGCCATTTGTCGGTGATTTCAAGATCTTCGAAATGCCTTTGCTTGGCTTTTCCGGCTACCTGTGGTTCGGGATCAAATGTGCCGTCATTGCCGAGTTTGTCGGATTTGAGCTGTCCGAAGAACGCAGAGAAATTGTGTCTCCAGAGGGACAATGTGAAAAACGAAACATCACGCCCCGGCGAGTTTCATGAACCGGTTGGCGATCGCGAGGGCTGGGTCGACCGGCACCTCAGCGCGACGGACATTTTTCGGGATGCTGATGGCCGGGATGGGGCGGAGCTTTTTTCCGGCGAACTGCCGAAGCCAATTTGCCTCGGCGTCCAGCATCTCGGTGACCATCTCGCGGATTTCATGCAGGGTCAGCACGGAAGCGGTGAGCGGGTCCATGGCCACAGCGTTCATCACCAGTTCGGGATCGCCCGTGAAGCTGGCCAGGCAGGGCGCAGGCGCTTCGCCGCGCACGGCTTTGATGAAATTTAGAGCCTGATTTCGCATCGCGTGGATCCAGGGAAGGCTCGGGCGGATTGTGAGCGGCACGGCTCCATTGCCGGGATCCTTGAGGATCTCGACCTGGCCGGGGCGGTTGTAGGCCACCGGCGCGGGAAGCTCCAGTTTCACGTAGCCTTTTTCAAAAGCGACAAGCGCCGATTCCTGCCAGTCAATCGTCGTGTTGTAGGCGGCCATCTCGATTGTGCAGGGCACGCCGCTCGCGCTGTGGGCGACGAAAAGAACCTTCGCCGGATCGGCATAGCTCACCGTGTAGGATTCCCCGAGCAGATGCCGCAGCAGGTTCACCTGGTGGATGTAGTAGTTCACAAAGCCGCTGTAATCGCGCGCCGTCGCCTCATCCATGTCGTCAGGCGCGGGATCATGTTCGAGGCTTCCGGTCGGCTCGCTCGATTTGATCAAGTCATTGAATCCCGCCGCGAGGGTCGTTTCATACCCGCTGCTCACTCCTTCCCCATCCCGTCCTTCCCGAGCTTCATCTTCACGCTTGGACAAATGGCGCGGACTATTTATGCAGGCGTGCTACGCGAACCGCTTTGTGTTCCTGACAAACCACCCCATGAAACACGCAACGCATTGTAACTTGTGGTTTCCAGGCCTTCTGCCCGCAGAACCTTTCTTGAGGACGGTTCTGGAAGCGTTCGGCTTTATTGTGAGTGACGAGTCGCTGCCTGCTGCCTGCGCAATTCAAAGCGCCGAGTTTTTCCGCTGACGGTCTTGGGCAATTCCGCCACGAACTCGATTTCCCGCGGGTATTTGTAGGGCGCCACGAGGTGCTTGCAGTGATCCTGCAGTCCCCTCTTCGTGTCATCGGTCGGCTCATGGCCGTGTTGCAGCACGACAAACGCCTTCACGAGCTGCCCCCGGATCTCGTCGGGCTTGCCAATGACCGCCACATCCCTGACCGCCGGATGCGCGAGCAGCGCGCTCTCGACTTCGAACGGCCCGATCCGGTAGCCGGAACTCTTGATCACGTCGTCTTTGCGACCGATAAACCAAAAATATCCTTCCGCGTCTCGGGTGGCGCGGTCGCCGGTCAGGTACCATTCCCCGCGGAAATGGTGAGCGGTTTGTTCCGGGCATTTCCAGTATTCCTTAAAAATCCCAACCGGTTGATTTTTCCCCAGACGGACGGCGATTTCGCCCTCTTCGCCATCGGGAACGGGGTTGAGGTGGTCATCGATCAGGCACACTTCGTAGCCCGGAGTGGCCCGGCCCATCGAGCCGGGGACTACCGGAAATCCGAGGCTCTTGAAATGGCCGATGAGGATGACGGTCTCGGATTGTCCGTAGCCCTCGTAAACCGGCAGGCCGGTGGCGGCTTTCCATGCGTGAAAAACGCTCGGATTGAGAGGTTCGCCGGCGGTGACACAATGCCGGAGGTGTGGGAAGGTGCGCTGGCTGAGGTCTTCACGCACCATCATGCGCAGGGCGGTGGGCGGAGCGCAGAGGCTGGTGATCGGGTAGGCCGCCAAAACATCCAGCATGTGCCCGGCTGAAAATTTCCCGCGCGCGTCCCAAACGAACAGGCACGCTCCACAATGCCAGGGCCCGTAGAAGCTCGACCAAGCGGCTTTGGCCCAGCCGAGATCGGCGGTATTCCAATGGACATCGGTGGGGCCCAGGTCGAGCCAGAGCCTTCCGGTGACTTCATGGCCGCGGCCGTAGCTGGCCTGGGTATGGAGCACCATCTTGGGACTTCCTGTGGTGGCGCTGGTAAAATAGATGATACCTGGTGCCGCAGCCCGTGTGGCTGGAGCGGAATAGTCCGCCGCCGGTTGGAGCAGGGCTTCGCCAAGATGACGCCAGCCAGATTTCTGGGAATCGATCTGCCACGCGATGCCGGTGAAGTCGGGGAGCTTGTCGGCACCTTCGGAATCGGTGATGACGGCGCGAATGTGGCCGGCTTCCAACCGATAGGTCAGATCGTTGGGAGTCAGCTGGGGGGTGCAGGGAACGGGTACCGCGCCAAGGCGGGTCAGACCGAGCAAGGCGATCCACCACTCGGGAACCCGCGGAAGCATCACCATCACCGGATCGCCGGGGCGGATTCCGGATTCTTGAAAAACCCTGGCTGCACGCCGGCTGAGATCGCTCAGTTCGGCGAAGGTGAAACGGAGTTCTCGGGTCCGGCCCTCATTGACCCACCAAAGAGCCAATGCCGCAGGCCGTTCTCCGGCCCACCGGTCAAAGACATCGGCTGTAAAGTTGAAATTCTCGGGATGATCCCTCATAGCTTGCTCTGTGGGTATCCGCACGCCTCCCGCAGTTCAACCGTTATCACCCGGATTCCGCCAATATCGTGCGCGAATCAACCCGGGGCGGCAAATCAAACGCATCATGTCACATGTGCTTCGCGAATCTTTCCTTTCAGCGGCCCTGGGGGTGCTGTTGTTCGGATTTAACCCGGCATTGCAGGCGGCAGGCACCGTCACAATGACGGCATCACCGACTGCTACGGCTCGAACAGGCGCACAGGACCGCGTGGCGACCAAACACTACAGCAGAGTTCCTTGCTGCGATTCCCCTGCATCCTGAAAGGCCACCAGGCAGGCGGCAAGCTGCGCCCGCGAATGGGATTTCCGAATTTTATCAATTTCTGCCGCTGCCAGCAAATCGCACCGTTCATTTTCCGGATGCCCGGCGTGGCCTAATGGTGATCTTTTTCAAGCCGGACAATCATTCAAATCCGCAGGTGATCCGGCAACCCGATTCGCATTGAATGTTGAAAAACACTCTCCCGGCGAAGCATTCCCTGCTCGCACTCCCAGAGGTGGAAAAGGATCCGGCAGCATGCCGTGCCAGGAGCTTTGCGATCTACTGGAAACAACCCACCCACATTGATCCCCGTCCCGGAGAAGTTTTTGAATGTCGTGATCGCGCTATTCAAAGCTTCCTCGATGTCGAAAAAAATGGGTCGCGGTGAGCAATTGGTAACGGGTCGGAGCATCCAGTCCCGTTCGGCTGTAAACGCCCCGCTCGTAGGCGGCGGCGAATCGCTTCAGTTGCGGGGTTTTGTCCTTTCTGATCGTGTTTTGCAGACGCGCGAGCCAACCCAGCGGAGTTTCTTCCGGCCTTCTCCCCAGGTTCCGGCGAGCGGCGTAATTTTCCATGCGGGCGAGCGCGGTTTGCGCCGGATCGGTTCGCGTGCGTCGGCCAAGAAATGCCCAGCCCACTGCCACGGCAAGGGCAAGCGCTGTAGCGGCTGCTGCCGCTGGTCCGATGGATCGAACGGATTTGGACCAGACATTTTCAATAAATGCTGCCGCGAATTTGTGCCATGGCCACCGGTCTGGATTCCTTTCCCTTTCGATTTGGAGCGTGAGTTCCGGGGCGACAAATTCTGTCGGATCGAAGCGAATCCAGTAACGATTCGCTGGATCCCATGCTTCGACCCATGCGTGGGCATCCGAGTCGCGCACGGTGATCTCCCGCAGCCATGGGTTCCAGCGTCCGCCCCGGAACCCGGTGACGACCCGTGCCGAAATGCCCGCCAGGCGGAGGAGATTTGCGCTGGCTGCCGCGTAGTGCTCGCAAACCCCCTTGCGCCGATCACACAAAAATCCTGCGACATCGTCGGATGACATCCGGCCGAACTTCATCGAGTAAGTAAATCCAGACGATTTCAGGAACCGGGCGAGGGATTCGAGGTTTTCGGAAACATTCCTTCCCTCAGGAAAAAGTTCGTTTTGAAGTGCCCGCAGCCGTCTATCCGCCGCAATGTTTTCCGGCAAATCAAGATCTCCTCCGGCGACACGCCGATCCGGGGGATCGTTTGCGGCAACTGCGGAGGATTCCGCTTCCACCGACCCGTCCGTTTCTCCAAGTGAAAGATCCTGCAAGGACAGTGTTGCGCCTGAAGCAGTGAATGAACCTGGAACATCGAGCAGGGCGACCGGGCGACCGGGCATCGCCTGCAACGAATACCGCCATGTCGGAGGCTGCCCGCCCTGAGGAAACCCGTGGGTCTCCCATCGCGACCAGCGGAGCCCGTCGTTTTTTTCGAGGGTCTGTCCGCGCCAGTAAAGGCTCCCGGCCGAAGGGACCGGATAGTTTTCTGGAAACGTTGCGACAAAGGCGGTGCGCCGGCTCATGCGTAATTCGGAGAATCCCCCCGGATTCAATCCGTTGGCGAATCCGGTCAGCGCGGTATTGGCGCGCGACGACAATGCCGGGAAAAACCAGAACGCCGCTGTGACAACTGCCCCTACCGGGATGACAAGACGGAGCGAATCCATCAGGATCTCCCGGAACCCTCGGCGGGCCTCCTCCGGAGAATGGATCTGCTCAGCAAAAAGCATGAGGAGCGCGACATCGAGAACAATGACAAACAGGGGGATGTCGGAAGCAGGATCGAGGGTCAGCGAAGCCAGCACAGCAATCGCGCAGAGAATAACCCAGAGGCCCCGTCGCGGGGTCACCCGGCCGAGCAGAAGCGCGGCGGCAACCCCTAAGCCGATCATTCCGGCGAGCCCGGTGTTGTCCGTCCAGAACGGGATCAAAACGGCGATGCCACAAAAAACCCACCCGAGCCAGGCCGAGGCAGCGATGCGCAGCCAGCGCAGGATCATGCCCGCCAATAGAACCGCCATGACCGCTATGCGAAACGCGCTCGGGTTCAGGAACAACACGGTATGGATGAGGAACCAGATTCCGAGCAGCCAGCCCGCCAGCCGTTGGGAATTTCGCTCGTTCATCCGACCTCTCCGAATGTTGCCAGGGCAATCCGGCAGGCGGAAATGTTGCGCTCGTTAAATATCCCTCTGCCCAGGCGCAACTCGAATGGGTGCTTCCCGCGCAGGGATTCCGAAACCCAGAAGCTCAGCTGTTCGAGCCGGTCTTCTTCGTTTTGGAGAAAGGCCGTGTCCTCCCACCTGAGAGATGTCCGCCCCGCGCTGTTCGTGTCGAAGGTTCTGACCGCAAGGCGTCCGGTGCGCGCAAAAACCTTCCAGTCCATCCGGGCGAGCATATCGCCCGGCGCATAGGGGCGGTGCCCGCTCACGTCCTCCGCGCCGATATGCCTTTTCCTGCCGCCCTCGCCGGCCTGCCCGACTCCGGTCGAGGACTGCTTCCATGAGCGTCCGTGCGGATAGACATGGTATTTCCCGGCATCTGCAAAAATCTTCCAGGCGAAGCAGGCTCCCATGGGCAGGTTGCTCGAGACCCAGACTGTCGGGACCGCGTATCGTCCGCGCCGGCTTGTCGGCACGTGAACTTCCGCCGTCCGCGTCTCGCCCGCCCGCAGGACCGGGATCTCTCCCGTTCCCTTCAGCCTCCATCGCTCGCGGAACCTCACCTTCAAACCGAGGTGCTCACGGTTCGATGAGTTCGTTATCGCAATCTCCAGGATAACATCGTCGCCCGCCGGTGTAGGCTCCGAGCGGCACGACGTGATTTCGATCCCGCGCAAATTCTCGTTTGTCCGGATCAGCGCCACGATCCCGGCCACGACCAGCGCCACGACCAACACCTGCGCCGGACCGCGGAAGCCCTCCGCGAAATACCCGGCGACAAAAATCGAAAGCGCAACCGCCGCGAGAATCAGCCCCGCCCATGTGGGAACGATATAAATTCTTTCGGGAGGCTTCATCGCCGCACCGGAACCGACTTGACCAACGAGAGCCCCATCTCAGCGGCCTCGCGCTCCCCGCCGGTCCCCGAGGCAAACTGCGCGAGCCGGTGAATGACCACCGGAAGAAAGACTTCCTGCACGTCATCCGGAAGAACATGCTCGCGGCCGCGAAGAAATGCCAGCGCCCTCGCGGCGCGCTGCAAGCCAAGCCCCGCGCGCGGCGAGAGCATCCAACCTCGGGTTTGCGCCGCCTCAAGGAGGTTCAGAATGTATTCGGAAACCGCCCCGGACACATGGGTTCCATCAGCCTCCTTCTGCCAGGCGAGCAACTGGTCCGGCGACGCGAGGACCCGCAGGGACATGATATCGAATCCTCCGCCGGTGTCGCGCTCAAGCAGCTTGCGCTGGGTTTCACGCAGGGGACCGCCAAGCGCAATGCGCATCAAAAAGCGGTCCACCTGCGACTCGGGCAGCGGCGCCGTTCCCGCCTGGTCGCGCGGGTTCTGCGTTCCGATGAAAAAGAACGGCTCCGGCAGCGGATGCGTGTGCCCCTCGATCGTCACCTCATGCTCGTCCATCGCCTGCAGCACCGCGCTCTGCGTGCGCGGAGACGCCCGGTTCAACTCATCCCCAAGGACCAACTGCGCAAAGATCGGCCCGCGGTGAAACGAAAACGTCTGCCGCGCCGCATCGAAGACCTGGCTCCCGAGAATATCCGCCGGCAGCAGGTCGTTGGTGAATTGAACCCGCTTGAAATCCAAGCCCAGAAGCCGGGCCACCGTCTTGACCAGCGTCGTCTTCCCGACGCCCGGCGTGTCCTCGACAAGCAGGTTTCCCCGCGCAATCAAACAGCACAGCGCCAGCTCCAACTCGCGCTCGCGATCCACCAGCGCCCGCCCCGCCTCCGCATGAAACTCCTCCAGAAATACACGCATCATTAATATGATACACCGGATTTCTCGCTGACAAAGAAGGCAAACGCATAAATATGGACGTCGCGGAACGCTTGTTGACCCGCCTCGAGGTGGTTTATCTTTTCCGGCACTCGCTGCGATCCGCGTTCATGGCATCCTTCCCGCTGAACACCCGCCCTCGTGCCGCGAATAGACGCCGCAGGTGAGCGGGTTCTTGTTTCAGGCGTTTTCGCCAATCCCGACCCAAGGAAAAAGAAGAAGAGCGGAATCCTCATTAGCGCCTGCCGTTGCTCATGTTGGTCGGGGGATTCAGGTTGGTGGCCACTTTGCACGTGGGATTTCCATGGTGGGTCATCGTGAAGCTGGTTTGCTGGCTCGGGCTGGTGGCGATAGCGGCTTCGGCTAACGCAAGCCTGAACGCGTTCGATTGCTCACCGCTGTGGCCAGCGCCCGGATCCTGATCGCCATCACGACAGTTGATTTCGGATGCGCGGATATCCGGCTGGTGGGGCGCTGGCTATTCTGGCACCAAGCGGAGTGCCGTGACTGGGAGAATATTTGCGACAAATTTCCTCAAAACGGCTCAACTCCAATGAACACGGAAAAAACTCATTTGTCCGTAAACCATGTGTCTAAGTGGTTTCCCGAGGCAAAAGGCCATCAGAAAAAAGGGAGCGGGTGAAGGGAATCGAACCCTCGTATGCAGCTTGGGAAGCTGCCGTTCTACCATTGAACTACACCCGCGTGAATTTTACTCCCAGGAAACGACATATCGTCGGGTCTGCTGGGCGGCTGTCGGAGTCGGAATTTGGCTTGAGGGGTTATTCCAGACAGCAACGACTTTTCGAATTGTCACCGAGTTGGTTCCTCCTGTGACGGTGTTGCTGTAGCCGCTATCGAAGGCGATCATGTAATTTCCCCCCCAAGGATCCACGAATACTCCGGAGGCGTTGGTTCCGCTTTTGCGCTTTTTTGCTGTCGCCAGTTCTATGAAGACGATCTGTCGGGGATTCAGACTGGATACGTTCGAGCCACCGAGAGCTTGAAGCCACGCTCCTGAAACTGTCTGTGCAGACGAATTGGAATCCGGCAGTTTTCCATACTCCGTCATGTAGGCAGTGACGGCGGAGGCGATCTGAGTGACGTCGTTTTTGGCATGCACCTTTCGGGCGGCGTCCATGGCGGAGTTGACGGCGGGGAAGAGGAGCGACGCGAGTATGCCGATGATGGCGATGACGACAAGGAGCTCGATGAGCGTGAAGGCGGAGGATTTGCGCATGGCGTCGCTGGAAAATGTTCGCGGATCTGAAAGCCAAACCATGCTCTCGGCAGGGGCAGGGGGCAAGCAATTTTTTCGCGACAGCGATTTCTGTCGGAGGCGGAGCAAAGCCCGATGGAGACGGAGCAAAACCGAATCAGCGTCGGGCTCATGGATGGCCTGTCGCCTCTGCACTTCACTGAAGAAGGCAGGCGGTCGTCATGCCTTTGCGCGTGGCGCGCTTTCCGGAAGACCTCCCTGATCCGAATTGACAGTTCCGGCCCGGCGGGCAACCAATACCAGGGTGAACGTTTTTCTCTGCCGGTTTTTTGTTTCTTTGTCCGGGTGGGCGGGTTGCCGTTCGCTGTCTGTCATCGCAGCGGTTTTTTTTCTTTGCGGATGCCCGAAGGGTTCCGGCTCGAAGGCGGCGGTCGTCCCTCCTCCGGTGCCGGTCGAGACTGCGGTGGCCGCGATCCTCACGATTCCCTTGGAGGAGGCTTCGCTCGGAACCGTCGAACCGCTGTCCAGCGTGCAGATCAAGCCGAAGGTGGGGGGGGAAATCATTGGCGTGGATTTTGAGGACGGCACCTACGTGAAGACCGGCGAGGTGCTTTTTCGCATTGATCCGAGCCCGTATGATGTCGTCTTGAAACGGGCCGAGGCCAATCTGGCCATGGCGCAATCCAGCGCGTCGAATGCGCTGGATCAAGCCAAACGATACACCACGCTGATCGACAAGGGGGCCGCTTCGAAGGAGCAGTTTGCCCAGTTCCTCTCGACGGCCGCCGCCCAGAAGGCCCAGCTCGACGCGCGGCAGGCGGATGTCGATGAGGCGCGGCTCGCCACCGAGTGGGCGACGGTCCGTTCACCGATCGACGGGCGGGCCGGTGCCGCGCTCGTGAAGCGCGGGAATATCGTCCAGGCGAATTCGGAGGTCCTCGCCGTGGTGAACCAGATGAAGCCGATCTACGTTTCCTTTTCGGTGCCGGAAAGCGGCCTGGCCGATGTGCGCTCGCGCATGGAAACCGGGACGCTTGCCGTCAAGGCGATCGATGCCGAATCGGGAAAATCCCTCGGCTCGGGGGTGCTCACCTTCATTGACAACACGGTGGATCGCACCTCCGCGATGGTGAATATGAAGGCGCAATTTCCGAATGCCGGCGAGGCTCTCTGGCCCGGGCGTTTTGTGGATGTGAAGCTCACGCTCGGAGAGGAAAAGGACGCCCTGACCGTGCCGTCGTCGGCGGTGATCGAGGGCCAGAACGGCGCGCAAGTCTTCGTCGTGGCCGGGGGCGTGGCAACCCTCCGCCCGGTGGAGGTCGGCCGGACATACGGCCCGCTCTCCGTGATTCGCTCGGGGCTCACGGCGGGAGAAACCGTCGTCACCAGCGGGCAGCTTCGTATCGCGCCCGGCGGCAAGGTCGCCCCGCAGGCACCGCGCTCCGGGCCTTCTTCACTGCCGAAGGGCGGACAACAGTGAGCCTTTCGGATCCGTTTGTCCGGCGGCCCATCATGACCACGCTGGTCATGGCCGCGCTCCTCGCGTCCGGGCTTCTCGCCTATAAAAAACTTCCGGTCAGCGACCTGCCGAACGTGGATTTTCCGACGATCAACGTCTCGGCGCAGCTGCCCGGCGCGAACCCCGAAACGATGGCCGCCTCGGTCGCCATGCCGCTCGAAAAACAGTTTTCTGCGGTTGCGGGGATCGACTCGATCTCCTCGACGAGTTCGCTGGGCTCGACCAGCATCACGATTCAGTTCGATCTCTCTCGCGACATCGATGCGGCCGCGCAGGATGTGCAGGCCGCGATCTCGCAGGCGCAGCGAGACCTGCCGTCCGACATGCCGTCGCCGCCATCTTTCCGCAAGGTGAACCCGGCCGAGCAGCCGATCCTCCTGCTGGCGGCCTCGTCGGATTCCCTTCCGCTCAGCCGCGTGAACGAATATGCGGAGACGCTGATCGCCCAGCGCCTGTCCACGGTCGCGGGGGTCGCCCAGGTGGATATCTACGGGGCACAAAAATTTGCGGTGCGCGTGCAGGTCGATCCGCGCGAGCTGGCGGTGCGTGGGATCGGGCTCGACGATCTGGAAAACTCGATCCGCGACGCGAACTCGAACCAGGCGACCGGCGAGCTGGACAAGGGGTCGAAGTCGCGCACGATCAAAGCCACCGGCCAGCTCACGCGAGCGGAGGAATACCGGGAGCTCATCGTCGCCTACCGGAACGGGGCGCCGGTTCGCCTGAATCAAATCGCCCGCGTCCTCAACAGCGTGGAGGACGACAAGAATCTCGGCTGGTTCAACGGCAAGCGGGGGATTGTCCTGGCGATCCAGCGCCAGCCGGGCGCGAACACGGTCGAGGTGATCGACGCGATCCGGAAACTTCTGCCGTCGTTCCGCGCGCAGCTTCCGGGCGGAGTGGCGCTCGGCGTCCTCTACGACCGCTCGGTGTCGATCCGGGAATCCCTGCACGATGTCCAGCTCACGCTCGTCCTCGCGGTCGCGCTCGTCGTGCTTGTCATCTTCCTGTTCCTGCGAAACCTCCACGCGACCCTCATCCCGGCCGCCGCGATCCCGCTCTCGATCATCGGCACGTTCGGGGCGATGTATTGCCTGGGGTTCAGCGTGAACAACTTTTCGCTGATGGCGCTCACGCTCGCCGTCGGTTTTGTGGTGGACGACGCGATCGTCGTGCTGGAAAATATCGTGCGCCACACCGAGCGGGGAGCGAGTCCGATGGACGCCGCGATCCAGGGCGGGCGGGAGATCGGGTTCACGATCCTCTCGATGACGGTCTCGCTCGCGGCCGTCTTCATCCCCGTCCTTTTCATGGGCGGGATTCTCGGCCGTCTGCTGAAGGAATTCGCGGTCACGATCGCCATCTCCATTTTGATTTCCGGCGTGATTTCGCTTTCGCTGACCCCGATGCTTTGCAGCCGGTTTCTCCGGCCGCACAAGGCGCATGGCAGGTTATATCGCAGCTCGGAAAAACTTTTTCAGGGTGTGCTTGCGGGATATGCTTCGAGCCTCCGGTGGGCGATGCGCCATCACGTGGCCGTATCGTTATTGGCGCTGGTCATGGCCGCGGCCACCGTGTGGATGTTTGACACGGCGAAAAAGGGCTTCCTGCCGAGCGAAGACACCGGTCGGATCATCGTCGCGACCGAGGCCGAGCAGGGCGTGGCCTTCGACCGCATGATCGAGCTCCAGCAGCGGGCGGCCGCAATCGTCGGAGCCAATCCCTACGTGAAGGATTACATGTCCCGCATCGGCAGCGGCGGCGGCGTGAGCCTCCGCAATACCGGCCGCATCATCATCACGCTCAAGCCCCGGGCGGAACGTCCGCCGGTCGACGATATCGTGCGCCAGCTCCGCAAGGATCTCGCCGTCATCCCCGGCCTGCGGGTCTTTCCGCAAAACCCGCCCGCGATCCGCATCGGCGGCACGACGACGAAGAGCCTGTATCAGTTCACGCTCTTCTCCCCCGATCTCGATGCTCTCTACACGGCCGCGCCCGCATTCGAGAAAAAGCTGCGCCGGATCCCCGGCATCCTCGACGTGACGTCCGACCTCCAGGTGTCGAGCCCGCAGGTGCTCGTGGACATCAACCGCGACAAGGCCTCCTCGCTCGGGATCAGCGCCGCGATGATCGAGCGGGTCCTCGGCACCGCTTACGGCTCGCGGCAGATCTCGACCATCTTCACGCCCAACAACCAATACCGCGTCATCATCGAGGCGGATGAAAAATTCCAGCGCGAAGCGGTCGATCTTTCCCGTCTCTACATCCGCTCCGCGCAGGGCGTGCTCGTCCCGCTGAGCGTGGTGGCGCAGTTCAAGCCGCAGGTCGGCCCGCTCACCGTCCAGCATCTCGGCCAGCTCCCGTCCGTCACCCTTTCGTTCGATCTGGCCAAAGGTGCCGCCTTGAGCGAGGTCGTTCCGGCCATCGAAAAGCTCGCGCACGAGGATCTCGATGCGGGGATCAGCACGCAATTCCAGGGGGCTGCCCAGGCGTTTCAAACCTCGCTGGGCGGGCTTGGGATGCTGCTTCTCATGGCGGTGGTCGTCATCTACATCGTGCTCGGGATCCTCTACGAGAGCTTCGTGCATCCGCTCACAATTCTTTCCGGACTGCCCTCGGCCGGGTTCGGCGCCCTGCTCACGCTTTTCCTCTTCGACCGGGAGCTGAACGTCTACGGGTTTGTCGGCCTCCTGATGCTCGTCGGAATCGTCAAAAAGAACGCCATCATGATGATCGACTTCGCGCTCGAGGCCCAGCGCGGCGGCGGCAAGGCCCCGGCCGCCGCGATCTTCGACGCGTGCCTCGTGCGGTTCCGCCCGATCATGATGACCACGTTCGCCGCGCTTTTCGGAACCCTGCCGATCGCCTGCGGGTTCGGCGCAGGCGGCGACGTCCGCCAACCGCTCGGACTTGTCGTCGTCGGCGGACTCGTGATCTCCCAGATCGTCACCCTCTACCTCACGCCCGTCCTTTATGTCTATCTGGAGAGGCTTTCCGGGCGGCTCGGCGGAACCGGAAAAATCCCGGCCGCCCAGCCTGAGGTTGCCTCCATTTGAAAAAAATGTCACGATGACAAGTGATGTTCGCAGGAAACCCCGCATGGCGGTCCCATGGGCAACGGAGCCTTCAGGCGATTCTGGCTTGCGCGGACATCTCGGTCGACGGAAACCGTCCATGGGATCTCCGGGTTCACAACGGAAGATTCTATGCGCGCGTTCTCGCGGAAGGCACACTGGGTCTGGGGGAGTCCTACATGGATGGCTGGTGGGATTGCGATGCCTTGGACGAGATGTGCTGCCGGGCACTCCGGGCTCGGGTCGATGAACGCATCCTGCTGAATTTCCCGACCCTGGTTTCCATCGCCACCTCGATTCTTGTCAACCTCCAAAGCCCGCACCGGGCACGGGTTGTCGGCGAACGACACTACGATCTGGGAAATGAATTCTTTGAGGCGATGCTGGATCCCGAGATGCAGTATTCCTGCGCCTATTTCCGTGGCACGACGGATCTGGCGGAAGCCCAGAAACGGAAGCTGGATTTGATCTGCAGAAAACTCGGACTGCACTCCGGCATGCGCCTGCTCGACATCGGGTGCGGCTGGGGCGGGCTCGCAAAGCATGCCGCGCGGTACCACGGGTGCCAGGTTGTGGGGATCACCATCTCGCGAGAACAGCGCGCCTATGCACTGGCCGCCTGCCGCGGGCTCCCGGTCGAGATCCGCCTGCAGGACTACCGCGATATCGCGGAGACTTTCGACCGCATCGTCAGCGTCGGCATGTTGGAACATGTCGGATATAAGAATTATCGCGCGTACCTGGAAACCGCCTGCCGCTGCCTGCGGGACAAAGGCCTTTTCCTCTGCCAGACCATCGGCGGCGTGCAATCCATGACGCACTGCGAGCCGTGGATTTCACGCTACATCTTCCCGAACTCGATGCTCCCCTCGGTGGCTCAGGTGGCGCGCGCGGCGGAGGGCGTGTTTGTCCTTGAGGATATCCACAACTTCGGAGCGGATTACGACCGCACGCTCATGGCATGGGAAAAGAATTTCCGCAAATCGTGGCCGGCCCTTGCCGACCGCTACGGAGAACGATTCCGGAGGATGTGGCAGTATTACCTGCTGGTTTGTGCCGGGGCCTTCCGGGCGCGCAGCCTCCAGCTCTTTCAGTTTCTTTTCTCCAAAGGCGGCTGCGAGGGAGGATGTATCGCGGCGCGATGAACCCGGGGCCGTGCGTCCTCGGGTTCCGTCATGCCGGCTCGGGGATCCCGCGAACGACGACCCGCAGGCCATCCTGCAGGACGACCTCGATTTTTTCTCCGGGCTCGATCAAACCGCTCTCCGCAACGACATCCACCCGGCGGCCCGCGATGAGTGCGGTTCCTGCGGGGCGGAGCGGGGTCAGGGCTTCTCCGGTCGCGCCGGGGTTGATCCTCGCCGCAACGGCGGAGTTGTCCGGCCGCAGTGCGCTTTTGAGAAGGAGCTTTTTTCCGATCGGTGTGCCGGGAAAAATGTTGAGCCAGAGAAAAAATCCGGCGATCAGAAGGACGGCGAGGGCCGCAAACGACAGCGTGCCGAGCAGTGAACCGTATCCCACGTAGCAGAGCGCGACGCATGCCGCCAGGCAGAGACCTCCGAGGACGCCGAGCACCATGCCCGGCACGAAAACCTCCGCGGCCAGCAGCAGAAACCCGACGATGCCCAACACGATGATCGCCTGCCCGATCATTGTTCCTCCTTCGGCCCGATGGTTCGCTCCCCCACCAGCTCCTCCTGAACGGAGCCGATGAAGTGAAGCGTGGAGTCCTTCGTGCTCTTCGCGGCAGTGCCGACAGCCTTGCTGACATGGCCGAGAATCCCGCCCATCGGACGTTCCGGGGGCGCGGGTTCCGAGCGCGAGACCGGACTCGCCTCGAGCGGGCTGACGACAGATCCGTCGGCCGCAGAAATTCGGATCGTCCCGACCGGTGCCCCCATGTGGTCGAAAAGCTTCACGTTCCAGACCGGCGCGCGGTTCCCGGAGTCGGAGCGCAAAGTGTAGTCAATCCAGTGGAACCCGATTTCCTTCTTTGTCGCCGCGGCCTGTACGGCGCGGAAAACTTTGTCGGAGTCAAACGCGAGGCTGGCGGCAGCGATCGGGGCCAGTCCGGCGATTCCCGCCATGCCGCGCAGTGGCGTGCGCTCGGAGGTGATTTTTCCGTCCCCCACCGTGACCTCGCGCACGCCGCCCCGCGCGCTCGCATCGCTGAACAGAAGGATCCATTCCTTCGGCTGCGGTTCGCCCCGCTCGCCTCGGATTTCCACCAGACATGTGGATTTTCCGTCAGGCTGCATCTTGACGGCCTCAAGCCCAGAAAAGCCCGTGCCCGCCGGAGAAGCCGCCGCCGCTGCGACAACGAAAAAAAAGACAAACCCAAACATGCCCCGCATTATTCCCCATGAACGCCCGATGATCCAATCCAAAATCCGACATCCAAAATCGGGCGCATGTCGGGGCGCATATCGAAACTCACAATCAACAAATAATGTCCCACCTGGGACATTATTTGTAAAAGGTCGCGATGTGTGCACAGAAATGATCCAGCAGTGAAGAGGCTTTCAGAGGTTTATGCGGCAAAACACAATAAACAATATATGTCCCACCTGGGACATATATTGTTTGTTCCATAATTTCTGGAAAATCGCTTCGCTTTGTGGGAGGGTGCCGGGATGTCCGATGACATCGAATCGCTGCGAAAATCGCTACAGGTTTACAAGGGCCTGGTGGAGGTCAGCGCGGCGATCAACTCGATCACCGATTACGGGGAGCTTCTGCGTGCGATACTGGATGTGGCGCGGCGGGTTTTCCTTGCGGAGGCGGCGTCGCTTTTCCTGGTGGATCCGGCATCCGGCAGCCTGGAGCTTGCGATATCGACGCAGGGCGGGGCCCGCTACGACGAGCCGAAGCTTTCGATCCCGCGTGGGAAGGGGATCGCTGGGTGGGTTTTCGAGCATTGCGAGCCGGTGGTGATTCCTGATGCCTACCTTGACGAGCGGTTTTTCAAGGAGGCCGACCGGCTGACCGGGTTCACGACCCGCTCGATCCTTTGCGCGCCGCTGAAGCGGGTTTCGGAAACGATCGGGGTGCTACAAATCCTGAATCCGGTGGGCAAGGGCTGTTTTTGCGATACGGATCTGGAGGGGTTTTGTGCCTATGTGAACCTGACTGCGACGGCGATCGAGAAGTTGCGGACGGTCGAGCGGATGCGGGCGCAGGAGCGCGTGGACCGCGATCTCGCGATTGCGGCCGAGATTCAGCGCGAGTTGCTGTCTCGCGCGATTCCGGCCGATGTGAAGGGGGCCAGCTTTGCCGCTCACAACACGCCCGCCGCAAATGTCGGAGGGGATTTTTACGGGGTTTTTCCGGGAGACTGCGGCGAGATTTATTTTGCGGTTGGCGATGTTTCTGGCAAGGGGATCTCCGCGGCCCTGCTGATGGCCCAGACGCTGAGCGCGATGCATTTTGTCTTCGGTGCGGCCACGACTCCCTCGGCCGCGCTCGCGCTGCTCAATGAGACGCTTTGCGAGAACATCATCCGCGGGATGTTCATCACGACGCTTGTGGGGAAGATGGATTCCGTCACCCGGCGCGTTGAGATTGCGAGCGCCGGGCACTGCCATCCCATTCTGGCGAAAGCGGACGGCTCGGCAGGAAAAATCGAAATCCCGGGGGCGATGCCGCTGGGGATTCTTCCGGACGTCCGGTATTCCCACGGCGAAGTGACGCTCGAGCCGGGCGACCGGCTGGTCGTCTATACCGACGGCCTCAGCGAGTCGCGCCAAGAGGGCACCGGTGCGCTTTTCGACGAATATCTGATTTCGGCCGCCTCCGGGCGATCCGCCTCGGCGAAGGGGCTTCTCGACCGGATCGTTCAAGCCGAACGCAAGCACCGCGGTGCCGGAAGCCAGCTCGATGACCTTACCCTTTTGATCGGAGGATTCGAATGACCACCCAACTCCGCTTTACCAGCGACACGTGCCACCTCGCCGGGGTGCGTGCGAGTGTGCGGGCATTTTTGTCGGAGAACGGATTCGACGAGAGCGCGATCGAGCTCATGGTTCTCGCCCTTGACGAGGCCTGCACGAATGTCATCCGCCATGCCTATGGCCACGCGTGCAAGCCGGTGCGCATGGAGATGACGGCCCTGCGCGACAAGGTGCGTTTCGTCATCCGCGATTACGGCCGCGCGTGCGACCCCGCCAAAATCCGGGGACGTCCGCTCGAAGAGATCCGACCGGGCGGGCTCGGCGTGCACATCATCCGCCAGGCATTCGACCGCGTCACCTACTCGCCCCAGCCGCGTGGCACCCGCCTGGTCCTCGAAAAGGTGCGGGCGGCGGGCGGCGGGCGGAGCGGGAGGTCCGATCAGCGGCAGGTTTCCTGAATCAATGCTCTATAAACGGTTTGCCGAAGGGCAGATGTCGCCGAGTTCGCATTCCGTGCAATCCGGCTTTCTGGCCCGGCATCGGCGGCGTCCGTGGAAGATCAGCCAGTGGCTCAGGTTGGTCCAGTGTGCTATGGGAAAGAGTTTCATGAGATCCTGCTCGATGCGGGCCGGGTCCGGGAATTTCGTGAGCGCGAGGCGTTGGGAAAGCCGGGCAACGTGGGTATCCACGACAACCCCTTCGGTGAGGCCGAAGGCATTTCCGAGGACGACATTCGCGGTCTTGCGTCCGACTCCCGGCAGAGCGGCAAGATCCGCGAGCGTCCGGGGCACCCGGCCCGCGTGCCTGACGGACAGGGCCGCGGCCATCGCGCGGAGGTTCTTCGCCTTGTTGCGAAAAAAGCCCGTCGAATGGATGATCCCCTCGAGTTCCTCCTGCGGGATGTCCGCGTAGTCCTGCGCTGTCCGGCAGCGTTGGAAAAGAGTCTTGGTGACCAGGTTGACCCGTTTGTCGGTGCACTGGGCGGAGAGGGCTGTCGCAACGAGGAGTTCCAGCGGGCTGGAGAACGCGAGTTCGCAGCGCGCGCCGGGGTAGATTTCCGGGAGGCGGAGGAGGAGGGCCGCCGCGCGCTGCCTGCGGGTCACGGCGGTCCCAGCGCGGCAATCCGCTCGCCCGCCTTCTGGACATGCGGGCTGTCTTTGTAATCCTTGACGAGCTGCTTGTAGGCGCCCTTTGCGCGTTCGAGCTGCTTGGCTTTGAACTTGGGATCCGTGCTGGCGTTCGCCTGTTCTTCGAGGAGCTGCGCCCCCTGCCAGAGGCCCTCGGAAGCCGCGATCGGGACGCCGGAATAAAACTGGGCGATTTTCGTGTAAAAATCGATCGCCTGTTCGCGGGACTCGGTTTTCAGCTTGGGATCGGTGGCGTCCTCCATCTTTTTCTTCATGATGTTTCCGCCGAGCAGGAACGAATTGGCGCGCAGTTCGGCGCTGGCATTGGGGGCGCGAATGATAGCCGGAAGGAGCGCGAGCGCCTCGTCGATCTTGTTCTCCGCGCGGAGGGATTCCGCGATCCCGTAGTCGGCCTCGAGGACTTTGGGAGACCATGGGTAGAGGGTCTTGAGCTGCTGGAACAACTTGCCCGCCTCGGCGGTCTGTTTGCTCTCCTGGGCGACCCGCCCGAGGCCGAAGAGCGCCGTGGCCTGGGCTTCCTGGACGAGAAGCGGGATACTTGCGGTGGGTGTGCCCGGCGGGTTCGGGTAATCTTTGACGAGCTTTTGGAAAACCGCCTCCGCCTTCTCGTATTGTTTATCCCCGACCAGCGCGAGGCCGAAGACGTCGAGATCCTTCGGGGAATAAACGACCGCGGGATCGTAGGCGTCGTTCATCCTGGCCAGTGCCCGGGGCTTGTCCTTTTCGGAAATGAAGCTTGCCATCGTGAAAAGCGTTTTGCTTTTGGCACCGGCATCGGCGGTTTTGTCCGCGAGGGACTGGAGGTATTCCTCGACTTTGGCATCGGTTTTCAATTCCGCGCGAATGAGGAGGCGCTGAGCGGCGAGAAGCGCCTGGAGGCCCTGGGCGAGATCGGGGCTGGCCGGATATTTCGCGAGCATCTCCTCGGCCGTGGAAACCGAGGCGTCAACCGCCGCCTTCCACTTCGTCTGGTCGTCCGGGGAGAGCGAGGTGTAGTTGACGGCCAGCCGCTCGGCATTGCCGCGCTGGATCTCGGCGACTTTGACGAGCACTCCGCCCGCCTGCGGGCTCTCGGGATAGCGCTGGACAAACTCCGAGTAGGAGGCGATCGCTTCGTCCGGCTTTCCGGCCTTCATCGCAGTCTGTGCGATCGAGTCGTAGGCGAAGGGAACCTTGTCGTCGGCCGGGTATTTTTCGACGAAACGCCGCATGAGCGCGACGACCTCGTCCGGCTTCTGCGCGCCTCCGGCGATCTGGGCGCGCATGAAATACGTGTAGGGTGCGGCCTGGCTGTCGGGAAATTTCTCCGCGAGCGCCGCGAGCGTCGCCGCGCCATCGGCCTGTTTGCCGAGTTTGATCTGCGCCCCGCCGAGGGCATACATGGCCAGGGGGGTCAGAGGGTGGTTTTCATTGGCCTTGACGAAGGAGTCGAGGAGCGGGGCCGCTGCGGCGCTGTCGCCTTTTTGCTGGGTGGCGATCGCGATCCAGTAATCCGATTCCACCGCCTGGGGGGTACCCGCAAACTTGTCCTTCACCACCTTGTAGGCGGCGATCGCGTCGTCCCACTTTTCGGTGTCCTTGTAAATCCCGGCGAGCCCGTATTGCGCGACGACGGCGACATCGGGCGGAGGGTTTTTTGCGAGGTGTTCCTGGAAGGTCTTGAGGGCCTCGGCGAACTGCTTGAGAGAAACCTGTGCCTGGGCCTTGCTGACGACCGAGAGCCCGGCCAGCCGGCCATTCGGGTATTGGGCGAGCGATTCGTCGTAGTAGCCGATGGCATCGACCGGTTTGCCCGCCGCGAGATAAAGGTTGCCCACCGTGAAGGGAAGGGTCTCGGCAATCGCTTTGCCTTTGTAAGATCCGGTGAATTCCTTGTATCCCTGCACCGTGTTGTCGAGCGAGCTTTGCTGCGCGTAGCTCATCGTTTGGAAGTAGAGCGCGCGCATCTTTTCGTCGTCGGATGTCAGGAACGGGGTGACGTGGCGGATCACCGCGCGGGATTCGTTGTATTGTTGCGCGTTGAAGAAAATCTCGCCCATCTTGAGAATGGCGATCGCGATCTGGTCCGGCTTGGCTTTGATTTCCTCAAGTTTGCGGAGTTCGCGCTCGTTGTCCTTGTCGAGCTGCTTTTTCCGGTTCATGTCCTTCGCGCGGATTGCGTCGGCCTTGAGCGCCGGAAACCCGCGGACCTTCTCCTCCTGGAGCTTGACGATCTCGCTCTGGGGCAGGATGGACCGGTAGGCCTCGAGCGCCTTCTGATAGAGGGCCGGACGGTCGGCATCGGGGCTGAACGCGGCCTGCATAAAAAGGATTTCCCCGATCTGGAAATCCGCGTCGTTGATGAGTGCGATGTCCTTTTTTCCGGAGATGATCTGCTGGAGAAGCACCTCGGCCTGTTTGAGCAGATCCATGCCCTTGGCGCTGTCGCCCTGCAGCAGCCCTGCGCCGCCCTGCGTGGCGAGCGCGAGGGCCAGCAGGTTCTTGCTCGAGTCGATCGTTCCGCTCGACGGGAACTTCTGGAGATTCAGCCGCATGTCCTCGACGACCTTGTCAAAATTTTCGATCTGAAAATTCGCGATCGCACGCCCGCTGATCGCGCTTTCGACCTCGGGGGCCTGCGGGTATTTCGTGACGAAGTCGGAAAACTTTTTGACTGCGTCCTCGAAGGCGGCCTTCCGTTTGGCATCGCCTGCGGGCATCCCGGCGGCCTTTGATGACAGGATTTGCGGCAGGAGGCTGTCGGCGACCTGGGTAAGTTCCGGCGGCAGTGCCGGGAAGGACATCACCTTGGCGAGCGACGTCTGGGCGTTGTCCAACTGGCCGAGGAAATACTGGGAGAAGGCCAGCTGGATCGTGGCCACCGGCACCACGCCGTCGGTCGGGTAATCCTTCAGGATTGCCTGGTAGGCCGTCGCGGCGGCGGCATAGTCGCCCGCCGAGAACAGGGTGTAGGCGGCATCGTTTGCCGCCGCCGCTCCCGGAGATTGCGCCCGCGCGGAGGGCGGAAGGAAAAGCAGCATCAACACGGCGACAACGGGAGAAACGGAGAATGCTTTCATGGTGGCAAACCTATCCATAGTTCGGGGGAACTCGTGGTGTAAAGTTTCTTCTGCAAAGGCCTCCGGCTCTTACCCGCCGGAGTCATATTCTCCCGCGTCGAACTTGCGCCAGAATTCGGCGGCGGTCTGGTCGTCCGGGTCATCCGGCGTGCGAAGGACGCGGATCGTGCGGTGTCCGCGCAGGGTATTGAGCGAGGCTTTGTCGGAGATCAGCGTGGGGGTGAGCGTGAGGCGCGCGAGCGGGAGGAACATGAGGGTTCTGATGTTCTCCGCAGCGAGGCGACCGAGATCCAGCGACAGGAGTCTGCGGCTGGTGGCGAGCGGCGCGAGGTCGCTGATCGAGGTGCCCGAGATGTCGAGGGTGGAGAGCAAAGGCAGCATCCGCGCCAGAGACAGATCGGAAAAGGCGGTGTCCTTCAGGGAGAGCGTCTGGATCTTTGCGAACCCTCGCAGCCCGGCGGGGAGGCTCCCGATCCCGCAGCCGGTGAGATCGAGGGATTCGAGCGGCAGGGCGGCAAGTGTCGCCCAGTCGAGCGTATCGGCACCCTGGATCTTGATCCGAACCGGCTGCTGCGAGAGCGATTTGAGCGGAGAGAGATCCAGCAGCTTCGGAATTCCGGAGATGGACACCTCGTGTCCTCCCCCTCCCACAACGATTTTTCCGATCCCTCCGTTGGAGGCCATGAGGTCAACGGCCACTTCCGAAGTGCCGGGGACGCGTCCGGTCGGGCTGGAGCTGAAAGAGCTCCGCCGGGCGATCGGTTTGTCCTGCAGGAATTGGATGACACCGGCCGTGATCTGGTCGGCCGGCGAGCCGTTGCCATTGAGAAGCGAGGCGGCTTTCTCAAACCGGTCGCCGGTCGGCCTGGCCAATTGTTCGGAGATGGCGAGGAGTGCCTGCGGGCGATCCGGTCCCAGCAAGTCGGGCAGATCCGCTCCCTGCATCGCCTGAGCCGATTTCTCAGCCATTTGGAAAGATTCCTTTGCCTGGGCGACCTCCATGCACGCGAGGTGGTAGCGGCCCTTCATCATCCATGCCTGGGGCAGGGTTGGATCGAGAAGAATCGTCTGGCAAACCGATTCCAACCCGGAGCTGATTCGTTTGAGAATGATCTCAGGATTGGATTTGTAGCCGATCAGCTGGCTGGGATTCAGATCCTGTTGAAAGGTCATCAACATCTCGCTCATCGCATTCATCGCCCGGTTGGCCCGGAGAAATTTTTCCCGGTCATCGAGGAAGGGGGGCCGCCTGCGGGGGGGCTCGACGGTCGGCTGGGGAACGGCGGCCTGAGCCTGAAGATCGTCGATCTTCCTCTGGGCCTCGGTCAGCTTTTGGTCCGCGCCGACAACGCGGGCATTAGCTGCCTTCACGTCCGCCGCGCGCTTCTGCCGTTCCTGCTCGGTCTCCGACTGCGCGCGCGTCGTGGCGTTCACCGCATCCTGCCGGGCCTTCTCAGCCAGGCTCAGCTTGTCGTAGGCCGCCTGGGCTTCCTTCCGTTTTTCCTCGGCCCAAAGCTCGTTTTTCAGGGCGTGTTCCCGCTGTGTTTTGGCCTCGGCGAGCGCGGCTTCGGCCGCCTTTGCGCGGTCGGTGATCTGCCAGAACGCGGCGACCGATCCGGCCAGAAAAACGAGGAGGGAAAAGCTGATGACCGCGGTGATCGCGCGGTTGCGCAGGACCAGTTTGCGGGCGAGTTCGAGTGCGGTCACCGGGCGCGCGCTGATGACCTCCCCGCGGCGGTAGTGTTCGAGATCCGCCCCCAGGGCGGCGACGCTGCGATAGCGTTCGGCCGGCGCGTTGCGCAGCGCCTTGAGCAGGATGATCTCGAGATCGCTGTCCAGCTTCGGGTTGAAGCTGCGCGGGCGGGCCGGTTCGTGGTTCTGGAGCGCCTGCGCGTCCGCGACGATATTTCCGGTGGCCTCGAAATGCCGGCGTCCGGTCAGCAGCTGGTAAAGGACGGTTCCCAGCGCGTAGACGTCGGCCCGCTCGTCCACGTCCTTGCTGGATTCCGCCTGCTCGGGCGACATGTTTTCGAGTGTTCCGACCACGTGACCGCTGACCGAGAGCGACTGCCCCGAGTCGCCTGAGCTGAATTTGGCGAGTCCGAAGTCCGCAACCAGCGGCTCTCCATCCTCCCGGAGAAGGATGTTCCCCGGCTTGAGGTCGCGATGGAGGACGCCGTGCTCGTGGGCGAACTGCACCGCGTCGCAGACTTTCAGAAAAATATTGAGCGTCTGCTCCACCGGAAGCACGCGCGTTTGTTTCGGGCGCGGGGGTGGGGTCTCTTCGTTTGCTGCGGCGGATCCGCTGTGGGAGGAGCGTTCCTCGCGCAGCGCCTGGATGAGGGACTTGATATCGGGCAGGGATTTCGTGGTGTTGCCGCCGGCCTCCGCCTGCGTGCGGTCGTAGAGGAGATCCGCCAGAGTGAGGCCGTCCACGAATTCCATGACCAGGTATTGGATCCCCTCGAATTCATTCATCTCGAAAACCCGGCAGATATTCCGGTGGGGGAGGCGGGACATGACCTCCGCCTCGCGCTGGAACCGTTTCAGCTGGGCGTCCGTGGTCGCCTCGGTCGTGTGCAGAACCTTGATCGCCACGATGTTTCCGTACCGGTCCTGTCCTTTCCAGACCTTTCCCATGCCGCCGGTGCCGAGCACGCTGAGCAGCTTGTATTTTCCGAGCGACTGGGAAAACTGGGTGGCGACGACATTGTCGGTGCTGAGCTCCAGCGAGTCCCCGACCGCCGCCGGGCGGACGATCCGCAGGATGGGCACCGGCACGTCGAGGCCTTCCGCCTGAAACGCGTAGAGGTAGCCCGCGTAATACTCGACACGAGACGAGTCCTCCTCGACTCCCGGGCCGATGAGCCAGACCCCGCGCGCGAATTCCGCCGGGAGAGCCTGGATTTGCTCGCCCTGCCAGTGGAAGTCGTTCAAATCCGGATCCTCCTCGCTTTCGGCGCGGATCGCCTGCCATCCATCGGGCAGCGTCTGCACAAGGCTCCGGAGGGTGAATTCGGAAATCAGAATTTCCCCGGGGCGGGCGAGCATGCTGAGCTCGGCGGCCAGATCGACTGTGAGGCCGACGGCCGAGTAGCACCGGGTCGCGGAGGAGGCAAGCGGGCCGACGAACGTCTCGCCGGTCCAGATCCCGCACGAGAGTGGCGGCATTTCCTTGCCCAGCCGGAAGAGTTCCGCGCGCAGCTTGGCCGACTTCTCGATCTGGTTGGAGGCGGCCTGGATCGCCCGCAGGGCGTGGTCGGCAAAATACCTCGGGGCTCCGAAGATCCCGGTGATCGAGCCGCCCGACGGCTGGTAATACGTGCAGCCGGTTTCCAGGATGGCGTCCGCCGACTCCTCGCCGAAGGAATCCAGCATGAGGCGCATTTCCATCGGCGCGAGGCGCTCCGCGAGGTGGCAGATCCCGTTCAGTCGCGCCTGCGAGACCGTCAGATACCGGCGCTCCGGCTGGCGGGCCGTGCGAAGCTCCTCCTCGTTCAGGACATCCACGGAAGTCCCGCTCACGTGGCGCAGATCCCTGTTCACCGAGTCGATCGTCGTGACCTCATCCAGCACGATGTCCAGGACTCCGCCCTCGCTGTAGGTCTTCACCTCGAAGACGCGGCCTTGATCGTCGGTGACGAGTTGGTTGCTCGCGCGCCCGGACTCCGGACGCCGGAAACACGCCGAGATCTCCCCGCGCGCCCGGGCGGCCAGGATCTCCAGAGGCGCCCCGAGCAAGTCGGCTTTCGTCACGCGCAGGTAGGCGGCCAGCGCCGCGTTGGCGTAGAGGACAATGTCGTCCGGAGAAACCCGCGCGATCATCGTCCGGAAAAATTCCCCTTCGGTGGCAGGCATAAAACTAAGGTGTCCAGGTCACCTTGTTGGCGAGCATGGCCTCGCCGTCGAAGTGGAAAAACCCCCGGAAACGGCCCCCGGAAATAACTCCCGGGAGCCAGTGAATATCGTCGGCCCACATTTCGTGGTAGGGGATCCGGTCGAGCGGCGTCCAGATCGGCACCGCCTCGTCGGTTTCAAACGGCTCGCCGATGCAACCGTCCGCCACGAAGACGGTGCAGTGGAGCGCGTATCCGTCGGCGAACTGGAAATGTAGTTCGCCCCGCTCCTCGATTCCGACCGGCGTGACGCCGAGTTCCTCCTGCGTTTCCCGGATCGTCGCCTCGCCGGCCGTCTCGCCGGGTTCGAGGCGGCCGCCCGGGGCGTTGATCTTTCCGGCGCCGAGGCCCCGTTTTTTTCTGATCAGGAGGATCTCGCCCCCCCGGATGACGAAGCAGAGCGTTGCGCGCTCGGTGGGCTGCCAGGTTTCCCAGAAGTCGGACATGCGGCGACTATAACGTCTCCCCGCGATCTTGCCAGCAGCCGTTTCTGTGGCGGGAGTGGTTCGGATCGTTGACTTCCCTCCACGAAAAAGCGACAGTATTGCCCGTGAGGAACCGCTGCGGACCCGGGCCGGGCAAAAAGCCGGCGCCGTGAGACGCACAACCTGATTCCTTCTTAAGCCTATGGAAAATCCTCCGTGCACATCCCACCTCGCGTTTGTCGGCGATTATATTCCGCGCCGCTGCGGGATCGCCACGTTCACGGCCGACCTCTGTGAGGCGATCTCCGCGGAGTTTCCGAAAACGAAGTGCATCGTCGGTTCGGTAAACGACCGGGAGGAAGGGTATGATTATCCTGCCCGCGTGCGCTTCGAGATCGCGGAGAAGGAGATCGCTTCCTACCAGCGCGCGGCGGAGTTTCTGAACATCAACAACGTCGAGGTTCTCTCGGTGCAGCACGAGTTCGGGATCTACGGCGGGCCGGCCGGCAGCCATCTGCTGGCGCTGCTCGGCGACGTGCGGATGCCGGTGGTGACGACGCTGCACACCGTCCTGCAGGATCCCAACCCCGATCAGCGGGTTGTCATGGAAAAACTGGACACGTTCTCGAACCGATTCATCGTCATGGCGGACCGCGGACGCCACCTGCTGGAAACCGTCTATGGCATCGCGCCGGAGAAAATCGATCTGATTCCGCACGGGGTCATTGACATGCCGTTCATGGACTCGAATTTCTACAAGGACGAGTTTGGGGTCGAGGGGAAGACCGTGCTCCTCACCTTCGGCCTGCTGTCGCCGAACAAAGGGATCGAATACGTGATCGAAGCGATGCCGGCGATTCTCGAGCGGCATCCGGATGTCGTTTATCTGGTGCTCGGTGCCACGCATCCGAACCTCCTCGCGGCCGAGGGAGAAAAATACCGCCGCAAACTGGAAAAACTCGCGGTGACACTCGGGGTGGCGGACAAAGTGATTTTCCACAACTGCTTCGTCACGCTAAAGAAGCTGGAGGAATTCATCGGTGCGGCCGACATCTATCTCACTCCCTACCTCAACGTGGCGCAGATCACCTCCGGCACGCTGGCGTATGCGTTCGGCGCGGGGAAGGCGATCATCTCCACACCCTATTGGCACGCGCAGGAACTCCTGACCGATGACCGGGGGATCCTCGTGCCGTTCGCCGACGCGGGGGCCATCGCCGGGGGGGTGAATGATTTTCTCTCGCAGCCCACGCGCATGACGGCGATGCGCAAGCGGGCTTGGAAGCAGGGCCGGGACATGATCTGGCCGGTGGTGGCGCGCCGCTACATGGAAAGCTTCGGGCGCGCGCGGGAGAGCATGAGCGAGGGGCCGCTTGTCATCCAGACCATGCCGGACGAGCCGATGCCGATGCCCGAGCTGAAGCTCGATCATCTTCTCACGATGAGCGACCACACGGGGATTTTTCAGCACGCGATCTACAACGTGCCGAATTTCCACGAGGGCTACTGCACGGATGACAACGCCCGCGCCTTCATCCTCACGGTTCTGCTCGAAGAGGCCGGGCGATCCTCGAAGGAGGTGGAGCGGCTCGCGAGCAGCGCCCTCGGGTTTCTCTGGTATGCGTTCGACGGCAACACCTGCCGGTTCCGGAATTTCATGAGCTATTCCCGCCAGTGGATCGAGCTTCACGGCTCGGAGGACAGCCACGCGCGGGCGCTGTGGGCTGTGGCCACAGCGCTCGGACGCTCGAAAAATGTCGGGCACCGGAATCTCTGCGCGCTGCTTTTCCAGCGCGGGCTCCCGCCGGTCGCGCGCTTCAGCTCGCCGCGCGCCTGGGCGTTCACCCTCATCGCCGTCCATGAATACCTGCGGACGCTCTCCGGCGACCGCGTGGTGAGTCAGATGCGCGACACGCTCACGACCATGCTGGTTGATTTGTTCCGGGCGAATTCCTCGCCCGAGTGGCTGTGGTTCGAGCGGAGCGCGACCTACGACAACGCGAAGCTCTCGCACGCGATGATCCTGAGCGGATACTGGACGTCCCAAGGCGAGACGCTCGACATCGGGCTCCGCTCGCTGCGCTGGCTGCTCGATGCCCAGACGACGTCGGACGGACATTTTGCTCCGATCGGCTGCCATGGCTTCTGGCCGCGGGGCGGCGAAAAGGCCCGCTTCGACCAGCAGCCGCTCGAAGCGCACGCGATGATCTCGGCCTGCCTCGAGGCGTTTTTCGTCACGCGGGACGTCTCCTGGCGCACGGCCGCCCGCCGGTGCTTCGATTGGTTTCTCGGGCGCAACGACCTCGGGCAGCCGCTTTACGACGCCACGACCGGAGGCTGCCGCGACGCGCTGCTTCAGGATCACCTCAACCAAAACCAGGGCGCGGAATCCAGCCTCGCCTTCGCCCTCGCCTGGCTGGAAATCCGGCGCGCGGAGGAAACCGAACTGTCATGAGTCCCGTCACCGTCCGGCAGACCGGCATCCTGTTCCACCCGGACAACAAGCGGGTGATGGTCCGCCCGTTCATTGCGTCCGACCCAAGCCGTGTTGAGCACATCATTGCGCGTGCACTTGCGTTGAGCGAAGCGGATGTGGAAGCGCAGCTCGCCCTTCTGCGCGCCGACTTCAGCACCCGGCATTTCGACCTCGAATCGTGCTGGCGGCGGCATTTTTCGATGGTGCGCGGCCATGTCGGCGACCAGTTTCTTTCGTTTCCCCGCCAGCTCTACATCGGGGCGCTTTTTTCGGGAGAATACGCGCTCGAATCGGCCGCGTTGTTCAATCCCTCGATCGTCCCCCATCCCGATCAATCCGGCCTCGGGGAGAAAGATCTGCGATTTGTGCTGAGCCTGCGGGCGACTGGCGAGGGGCATATTTCGTCGATCGAGTTCCGCTCCGGAGTGATCCGTGCCGACACCTCGATCGCGATCGACCAGGTCTCGCCGCTCGTCAGCGAGCCGGACATGGAGGAAAACCCCACGTATCGAAAACTCATGTTCCAGCACAAGCTGAAGGAAATGGGATTTGAGAATGAGTGGTCGCAGCGGATCCTCGGGCCGCTCGGCGAGGACTTCGCCCACGAGGATTTGGAGAGATCGATGCTCCAGGATCTTGGCGAAGCGGAGGAACACCGTCGCGAGGTCGAGCGCACGCGGGAATGCATGAACTGGCTCGCGCGATCGAACTACGAGGTGCATTTCCCGCCGGCGGTTTCGCTTTCCCAGCGGATCATTTTCCCCAATTCCCCCAACGAGAGCAACGGCATCGAGGACGCGCGCTTCGTGCGGTTCATCGAGGACGACGGCTCCGCGTGCTACTACGCGACGTATACCGCCTACAACGGGCGGGCGATCCTGCCGCAGCTCATCGAGACGCCGGATTTTCAGAACTTCCGCGTCCGCACGCTCAACGGACAGGCCGTGCAGAACAAGGGGATGGCGCTCTTTCCGCGGCGCATCAACGGCCGGTTCGCCATGATCTCCCGCCAGGACGACGAGAATCTTTTTCTCATGTTCTCAGACAACCTGCACTTCTGGAACACGCCGGAGATGCTGGCCGGCCCGCGGCAGCCCTGGCAGTTTGTGAAAATTGGAAACTGCGGATCGCCGATTGAAACCGAGGCCGGCTGGCTCGTCATCACGCACGGCGTCGGCCCGATGCGGCGCTACTGCATGGGCGCGATGCTGCTCGCCCTCGACGATCCGGGCCGCGTGCTCGGGAGTCTCTCCTGCCCCTTGCTCGAACCCAGCGAAGAAAGGCGCGAGGGCTATGTGCCGAACGTCGTGTATTCCTGCGGTGCTCTGACCCATCGCGGGCACCTGTTCCTCCCCTACGCGCTCAGCGATACCTCATCGGCGATCGCAACCATCGAGCTCGCCGAGCTGCTGGATGCGCTCCTGCACGGGTAAGCGCGTCAGATCACCGGGAACGCGGACACTCTTTGGAAGTCCGGCTTGTTCGCGAAGACATGCTGGTAATAGGCGATCCGTGTGAGGCGGCTTGCGGCTGGCGGATCGAGGATCAGGCTCGTTTGCCGGTGCATCTGGAGAATCGAAGCCGGGCACATCGCGGTGATCGGGCCCTCCACCATGGACGCCACCGCTTTGGCTTTGCCCTCTCCGAAGGCCAGCATCAGGCAGGTGCGGGAGTCCATGATCGTTCCCACGCCCATGGTGATGACGTGGCGGGGGACCGGTTCGCCCGGCGCGAAAAACCTCTGGTTGGCGGCGAGGGTTTCCTCGGTGAGGGTTTTGATCCGGGTGCGGGAGACGAGCGACGAGGTGGACTCGTTGAAGCCGATGTGCCCGTCGTGGCCGATGCCGAGAACCTGAAGGTCGATTCCGCCCGCCTGTCGGATCTGTTCCTCGTAGCGCGCGCAGAACTGCGGGATGTCCGGCGTGTTTCCATCCGGGATATGGATGTTCCCCGGCGGGACGTTCACGTGGGCGAACAGGTTTTCCTGCATGAACCGGTGGTAGGACGCCGGATGTCCTGGCGGGATACCGACGTATTCGTCGAGATTGAATGTCGTGACGCCGGAAAAATCCAGTCCCTCCTGCCGGTGCATGCGGATCAGTTCCTTGTAGAGCCCGCACGGGGTGCCGCCCGTGGCGAGGCCGAGCACGGCATCCGGCTTGCGGCGGATCAGATCCCCGATGATCCGGGCGGCAACCGCTGCGGCGGCATCCGGCGAGGGTTGAATGATGACTTCCATGATAATTATCCGAGGCGCTTGGCGAGTCTGTTGCGAACGTCGTCTTCAAACCGGCGAACGAACCCGAGCACGTATTCCACGATGTCGAGCGAGGGATCCGAGGCAAGCGGCGTGAGATCCATGGCGAACGCGATGCCCGAGCAGTCATCGGCCGCATGGGATTCGAAGAACGTCGCGTTCGCCCGCCTCCGGCCGAGAGTGGCGAGATCGTAGCGCTTGCCTCCGGCGATCTGGGAATCGAAGACTCCGTTCAGCGAGGCCGCGAGGTTCTCGTGCGCGCTGACATCGTGGGCCACTTTTTCCTGATCCATCATCCAGTCGAGCCCGCGCCAGACTTCGCAGCCGTAAACCGCTTTCGGCCTGTCTGCAGACGGTATTTCCCTCAGCGCCTGGATCGTGGCGGCGAAAACTCCGATGTGCGTGTCGTGCTTGTCAGCCGGATTGTGGGTGTAAACGACATCCGGGCGCGCCGCGGTGAGGATTTGCAGGAGGTCGTTCTTCAGCGTGACGTCCGACGGGCTTTTCACCGCGCTGCTCGGGTAGCCGAGCTGGATCATGGCCGCATAATTTCCGACGACGGCGGCAGCCTCCTGTTCCTTGATGCGCACCCTCTGCATCTCCGCGTCGGTGAAGTTCGCATAGTCGCCGGTGCGCGAGCTTCCGGCACCGTCCGTGCAGGTCACTCCGCCGAACCATTTGTCCCCGGCTTGGAAGCAGGCGAGGATGCCGTGAAACGCCATGAACTCAAGGTCGTCCTGGTGGGCTCCGATGCCGAGGTGGGTGATCCGCCCGAGGGGATCCGATGATTGATTGGGAACAAACAGGCGTGCGGTGGGATTGTGGAATGTCATGGCTGGGAATTCCGTTTCGGAAGGCTTGCGGCAGCCACCGCCTGCCCGTGCCGCTTATCCTTTTCATCGGGCGTGCGAAGCCGGATGGCCAGCTCGGGAAATTCGTCCCGGAGAACGGCGGAGGCGTTTTCGAGGATGACCTCGCCGCCCGCGCCCGACGTGACGCGTCCGAGGGCGAGCAGGTTTCGGATTTCATAAAAATCCGCGTAGTGGGCGATCGCGTAGCCGAAGCAGGTGCCGATCGTTTCGTAGATCGCCCGCGCCCGCGCATCGCCGGCCGCCATGAGCTTCTGGACTTCCACGAGCTGTTCGGCAAACGGCATCCCCGCAGGCAGCGCGATACCTGCGGGCGGGATCAGACGGGCGACACCCTGCTGCGAAAAGTATTGCACGCCGCACCCCGCATCGCCCGACCATTCGTCCACCGGGGCATTCTCGCGGTAGTCCACCGGTGCGAACGCCAGCTCGTTGAGCCACGGGCGGATGTGGCCGTCGGGATCCACATAGCCGGCGGCCTGGCTCGTGCCGAGGGAGATCCCGAGAACCGCGTTGTCGTTCATGGACATCGATCCCGCGAGCGCGGTGACCTCGCCGTCGTTGACCACCTCGAAGGGAATGCCTCCCCATTCCTTTTGCAGATCAAAAAAAATCCGGCGCACGCGCTTCTCGAAGTTTTCCTCCGAGACGCCTCGGAAGAGCGAGGCGACGCGCACCTCGTTGTTCACATAGATCCCGGCCGCGCTGCCGCCGATCGCATCCACCCTCGGCAGGTGATCCGCCGCGCGGCGCAGGGTTTCTCGGATCCCGTCGTAATGGTATTGGGGATCGCTCTGGAAATACGGATCCCACCGGATCTCCTCCGAAAAGACGACCCGGCCATCCTGCACGGCCGCGCACTTCCTGTCGCTTCCCCCGAGATCAAATCCGATCCGGCAGCCGTCGAGATGGCGGCCGAGCGGGACGGCCCTCTCCCTCTGTTCGGGCACTGCGTCGCACGCCTCGACCTCCATCGGGCGACCAGAGACCATGCGCCCCATGAAGTCGTGATCGAAGGCCCGGGGCCCGCCCGGGGAGTAAATCGCCCGGATCTGCCCCGCGATTTCCGGATCCCCCGCGATGAGAACCTTGTACCCTCCGCGCTGCCAGAGAAGAAACTTCAGCAGGCGTTCGACGTATCGGATGTTGAGCGCACGGTTTTCCGCAGTGTGAGGAAGCACGCGGGTGCGATAGACCGACACCGTGGAATCCCCCCGCTGCAAGCTGATGGCCATCGCCTGGCATCCGGAAGATTTCTCCACCTTCGCGGCGTAGCTCCGGTTCCAGAGAACGGCTGGAAGAAATTCGGGATCGAGGCGTGGTTTCATCGGATGAGGCGGATTTTATTCGGATGAGGAATCTGTATGTGCCGAGGGTTCGACCAACCATTTTTTTCCGCTTCCTGCAGGTTTTCAGCGAAGGGAAAATGCCAGCCTGCACCCGGCGGGGGTCGAACCCACAACCTTTGGCTTCGGAGGCCAACGCTCTA
>JBAXXD010000018.1:0-53413 GCA_037128135.1 Verrucomicrobiia bacterium | reverse complement strand
ATGTAGGCGGCGGCGTCCACGAGCTCGCGGCGGGAATCCGGAACATTTTCAAAATCCAGTCCGACCGTGCGCAGTGCATCCGGCAGGCTGATTCCGTCGCGGTCGCGCAGCCCGCGCGCCTCCGCGAGGTCGAGCCATCCGGCGCAGGCGGAGGATCCGAACAGGCTCTTGCCAAATCGCGCACCCTCTTCGTCCGCCCAGTCCACAAGCCGCACGGTGAGCGGCGGACGCCCGCCGTATTGCCCGGAAATCCGACGCAGGATTTCGAGTCCGGCGAGCGAGTTCAAACATCCGTCGAGCCAACCGCCGTCCGGCACCGAATCCATGTGCCCGCCGATGAGGAGGGATTTTTTTGATTGTCCGGCCAGGGTGGACCAGAGGTTGCCGGCGGCATCCAGGTGGGTTTCGACCGGGAGGGCGGACAATTTTTCTTTAAGGAATTCCCTGGCGCGGATCCAGCCCGGGGTGAACGCGACCCGTTGGGCACCGCAGGAGTTCGCGGTCAGCTCGCGGAGCTGTTTCAATTCGGCGATCGTGCGTGCGGGATCCACGGTCAGACATCCTGACATCTCCCGGAGAAAAGAAAAGCCGAGGAAAACGGATGCCCCCATTCGAGACGGAAATCTTTGGCGAACACGGGCATCCCGGGGTGGGCGCACGATTTTGATTGTCGTGCGATTTAGATTCGTCAGTCCGGGATTTTTCAGATAATAGATGAAACCGCTTCCCTATTTCATTATGAGCACCACTGATGCAGCGGGCAAGTCGCCGGAAGAAATCCTTCGCGGCTTGCAGGTTGATCCGGAGCGCGGGCTGTCGGGCGCCGAGGCGAAATTGCGGGCGGAAAAATTCGGTCCGAACGCGATCGTCGAGATCCCGGAGAGCCGGCTGAAAAAGTTTCTGGGATATTTCTGGGGTCCGATGCCGTGGATGGTCGAGGCGCCGGCGATCATGGCCCTGGTGATCCGGGACTGGGTGGATTTTGCGATCATCACGTTCATGCTGGTCTTCAATGCGGTGCTGGGATTTTGCGAGGAGAGTGCGGCCACGAACGCGCTGTCCGCCCTGAAGAATTCTTTGGCCTTGAATGCGAAGGCGCTGCGCGACGGGAAGTGGGGCGACGTGCTGGCGGCGGCGCTGGTGCCGGGCGACATCATCCGGGTACGGCTGGGCGATGTGATCCCGGCGGATGCCGTGCTGCTCGAGGGGGATTACCTGAGCGTGGACGAGGCCGCGCTCACGGGGGAATCGCTGCCGGTTTCCAAAAAGAACGCGGACGCCGTCTATTCCGGCGCGATCGTGAAGAAAGGCGAGATGACGGCGGTGGTGACCACGATCGGTGGCAACACGTTTTTCGGCCGCACGGCCAGGCTGGTTGCCTCGGCCGGAGCCAAGTCCCATTTCCAGAAGGCCGTGGTGGACATCGGAAACTTCCTCATCGTCCTCACGGTCACGCTGGCGGCGATCCTGGTCATTGACCGGCTTGCCGCGATGGACCGGCATTTCACGAAGGACGTCCTTTTCAAGCTGGCCGAGTATGTGCTGGTGTTGCTTGTGGCGGCGGTGCCGTTCACCACGCCGGCGGTGCTTTCCGTGACGATGGCGATGGGCGCGAAAATGCTCGCGATCAAGAAGGCGATCGTCTCGCGGTTGGAGTGCATCGAGGAGCTGGCGGGTATTGATATCCTCTGCTCGGACAAAACCGGAACCCTTACGCAAAACAAGCTCACCCTCGGCGACATCATCCCCTGGGGGCCCGCGACCGCGCAGGATGTCATTCTGGCGGGCTCGCTGGCCTCGAAGGCCGAGGACAAGGATCCGATCGATCTCGCGGTGATGGCCGGGCTGCAGGAGGCCGGCGCTCTCAAAAACTACCGGCAGACCGGTTATGTGCCGTTTGATCCGGTGACCAAGCGCACGGAGGCGACCCTGCAGGAGGCCTCGGGAAAATCCTTCCGTGCAGCGAAGGGCATGCCCGCTGTCATTCTCGATCTCTGTAAGGTGGCCGGAGCTGACAGGGCAACAATTGACGCCCAAGTGACCGGGCTCGCGCTCAAGGGCATGCGCTCGCTCGCTTCGGCGCGCAGCGACGACGGCGTAAACTGGCGGTTCCTCGGGATCCTGCCGCTCATGGATCCGCCGCGCACGGACTCGAAACAAACCGTGGAAGAAGCCCGCAAGCTCGGCGTGATCGTGAAGATGGTCACCGGCGACGATGTCGCGATCGCCCGCACGATTTCCGGCGGGCTCGGCATGGGCACGAACATCCAGCTCGCCAGCGATCTCTTCCCGGCGGATTCCGCCAACGGCTCGCTCCCGCACGGCGCGGTGGACAAGATCGTGGCGGCCGACGGTTTCGCGCGGGTCTTCCCCGAGCACAAATACGGCGTGGTCAAAGCGCTGCAGGAAGCCGGTCACATCGTGGGGATGACCGGCGACGGCGTGAACGACGCGCCCGCCCTCAAGCAGGCCGATGTCGGTATCGCGGTTTCCGGGGCGACCGATGCCGCCCGCGCCGCAGCCGCGCTGATCCTCACCGCCCCGGGGCTCTCGGTCATCATTGACGGCATCCTCGAGGCGCGAAGGATTTTTGAGCGGATGATGAGCTACATGCTCTACCGGGTGTCCATGACTCTCGCGATCATGTTCTTCGTGGTCTCCTCGGTCCTTTTCTTCGATTTTTTTCCCCTGTCGGCCGTGATGATTATCGCGCTGGCGCTGCTGGATGACCTGCCGATCATGACGATCGCCTACGACCGGGCGACCGCCGCGCCGAAGCCAGTGAAGTGGGACATGCCGCGCGTGTTTCTCATCTCCTCGGTGCTCGGGCTCTGCGCCGTGGTGCAGAGCTTCATGCTCCTGTTCCTCGGGCGGAACCATTACCATCTCGACGGCCTCCACCTTCAGACGATGATGTTCCTGCAACTGGTGGCCGGCGGGCACCTGCTGCTGTTTGTGACCCGTGCAGTCGGCCCGTTCTGGATGCCGCCCTTCCCGGATCTCCGCCTGTTCTTTGCGATCGTCGGCACGCAGCTCGTCGCCGTCCTCGCATGCGGCTTCGGAATCGGAACCGTCGTCCCCGCCCTACCGTGGAATATCATCGGCTGGGTCTGGGTCTATAACATCGCCTGGATGTTCGTCCTCGATCTCGTCAAAATCGCCCTCTACCGCGTCCTCAACGGCTGGAATCTCCACAGCACCCCCTCCACCCTTTTCAGCCGCCTCCGCACGAATGTGAGCCCCTACGGCTCGCTCCACTCGCGCCGGAATTAGAACGCCTCACGCCTGCCAATTCCTTCAAAAAATCTCTGCCCGCACCCGCGCCGGTCGCCTGCAACCCACTCGAAAAATTACAGAAAAATCCAAAATGAAACATCTGCTCGCCCTCATCGCCCTCGCGGCGGCCTCGCTGGGCGGTCTGCAGGCGACGGTTTTCCTGCAAGACAATTTTCCGACGGATGGCAGCCTCGTGGGAACAACGCCTGCTGTTGGCGGAATCTGGACAATCCTTTCCGGCACGGCGGACACGCTCGTTGTTTCGGGGAACAAGCTGCAAATCCAGGACGCGAACACCGAGGACGCGAAGTCGGATTTTCCCGCATTGCAGACGGCGGACTTGTTTGTCGGGTTTACCTTGAACATGTCGGCTGCCAATCTTCCCTCAACAACCGTGGAATACTTTTCCTCCTTCAGAAGCACGACAGGCTACGACGGCCGCATCCTTGCTGTCCGACCCGCGGGGACTGCGGCCGGGAAGTTTCGCCTGGGCATCTCGAATACCACAGAGGCATCCGTGAATTGGGCGTCTGATTTGGATCCCGGAGTGGACTACCGGGTCGTCGTCAAGTTCACACAGAATGGGGTGAACGACTTTGTCACGCTTTGGGTCGGCCCCGCTTCGGAGGCCAGCACCTCGGTGTCCACTGCCGCCGCCGCGATCAACACGGGCTTGTCCGGATTTGCGTTCCGGCAGGCAGCCGCGACCGGCGACATGGCGGTTGACCATCTCGTGGTCGGCACAACATTCGCCGAAGCCGTGGTCCCCGAGCCAAGCACCCGGGTACTCCTCGGCACCGGCGCGATCGTTCTGCTGTGGGGCCGGCGCTGCGCCCGCCGGATCAAGTGCTGAGGAAAGTCGGCGCTGACGGAGCAGCGCCCTCCAGGTTTTGCGGCGTGGCCTTGCGCCCGCGATTCCGGTCTTGGACCAGCTCTTGGAAATGAACGGACGATAAGCGGCCGGAGCAAAACAGGGAGCACAGGCGTCCCTCCCTTGTGGGCACTGGTTTTTGATGCGAGGCCCAGTCTCCAAACGGGCGAGAGGCCCGTTCCCCTTAGTTTTGCACTTTTCGGGCATGCGCCCGTTTCTGACGGGCTTCATTGGAATTGATGAAGGCAAGATCCACCGTGTCGAAACGCACTGGCCCGGGGCACCTCACGGCTTGCCGAGCTTGGCCGCGAAATCCGCGAAGCGCTTGGCCGCGTAGGCGGAGACGGCCGGACGGAGCAACGGCACCGCAAGCCTGAGGAGCGGAAAAAGAATGTCCCGGAAAACGCGCGTCTTTCCTGCCTCGGCCTTCACGGGACCTTTGAGATTTCCGCGGGCGAGCTTCGGGGCCTCCTTGGTGCGGGGTCTCCGTCCCGCGAAAAGGTAGCCGACAGCCGCCGCACCCCCGAGCCAGGCAAACGGGCGCGCTTGGAACGCGTTCCTCGCCCGGGCGGCCAGATCCCAATGCGACCGCACCACCGATGCATCACGCGCGATCGCGGCCCGGCTGCGCGCCAACTCCGCAAGAATCTCGGACTTCCGGCTCATGGCCTGCGCCCCCCGCGGAGGGCGTCGAGATCACGGGAAATCTCGCCCTTCGTCGCCGGAAAAAGCGGAGTCCGCCAGTGGGTCCTCACGTGGTTCGCGCACAAAAATGCCAGGAGCGCGTGGATCAAAACAAATCCCGGCAGGATCCAGATCCAGCTGATGTGAAAAATCGCCGCGATCAGAAATGCGGCCGAAATCACCAGCAGGACGTAGCCGAACGCCGCGAAAAATAGCGCCGCAAAAAGCATCGCGCCCAGCCGGAGCGCGATCGCCCCGGCCTCGCGCGCCTCCTCCCCCGCGAGCGCGCCCAGCGATTCCATGTATCGCCCGAGCGAGCCGACGAGGCTGAGCAGCCCGCCGGTCAGCCCGGGAGGCGGATCGTCCTTGCGAACTCCGGGCAAATCCCCGCCGCTGGAACCGTTCGTTTCCAATCAGCGACGCAGGATGAGGCCGAGAAGGAATCCGATCCCGACCGCAATCCCGACGGCTTTCAGCGGGTTCTGCCGGATATATTCCTCGGTCTCGCCCTGGTAAGTCTGGGCATACGAGGTGGCGTCCCCCCATGCGGCACGCGCCTTGTCCTGGCACGCGGACGCCTTCACCTTCGCTTGCTCGCTCAGGTCTCCGTAAGTCGCCGAAGCGGACTCCTTGAGATCTTTTGCGGCCGCGGTGATGTGCTCCCGGCCGGTCTCGTAGGCGGCCTGGGCATGGTGTTTAACGGTCTCCCCAACCACCTTGGCGTGTTCAGTGACGGCATCGATCGCTTTCTTCGCGTGTTCGGTGCTGCTCTCCAGCTTCTTGGCGGCGGATTTTTGTTCGTTTGATTCAGGCATAATTTCCTTTGGTTGATTTCACTCCCACCCTGCCAGAGAATTCCCGTTTGGCAAGCCCGGATGCGGGGAAGCTCCCGATCCTCGCGCAGGCGGAAACATTCAACAGTCCGGGCCTGGCCCCTTGCGAACTGGCCGCTCGACTGTCCCGTGCGCGCCCAAGTGAAGCATCGTCCGTACCTCCTGTCCCTTCCCGGCTCACTTCATTTCCTTCCGCGCCAGGATTGTCTGCGGCTTCCGGCTAAGCCGCTTCGAGCCACTCCCAGGCGGCGGCAATCTGCGACGCGTCGAAGTATCGCACCTGGGCCATCGTGAACGGCTTGCAGACCTTCGCCATCCACTCCTCCCAGCACCGGTCGCCGACCAGCGCGATGCGTTCGATTTTTGTGCAATGGGTGGTCGAGAATTTGATGTCGTCCCAGAGCGCGCGCATGTCCCATCCGTGGAAATCCACAAAGTGCGCGAGCAGTCGGATCTTGCCGTGCGCCGCGATGGCCGCGTCCACGGCGGGAACAAAATGATCATAGTCCGCGTCGTGGAGTTTGCCGCCGAGGGTAAATCCGAGGACGCTGTTATTGCTTCTCTCGATGCGTTCGATCATAGGATTTTGGTGTTGGTTGTGATTTTTCCGGGCCGGAGGGGCATCCAGGCTGGCTGGGTCTTCTCATCGTTTCCGAGGGAATGAAAATTACGCGCGCCGGCAAGCCGACACAAGACCGATTATCCCGGATCCGGCGATTTCAGGCTGCGGGCCAATCGCCCCCAATGGCGATTGACCGCGTCCGCCTGTAGCACCATACTTGTTGCACTTTGTGAAAACCGCATTCTTCATCCTGGCCGTTCTCCTGGCGGTTGCCCGGCCGGCGTCGGCCCAGAGCGCCGGTCCGGAAACTTCCCTCAAAAATAAAGCCCTCATCCAGGGCGCGCTGGCCGACATCGATGCCAAAAAATATGATGCGGCGCTCGAAAAACTTCAGGTGGCCGTCCAATCCCTGCCGGACGACCCGTTCGTGCTGAACCTCCTCGGGGCGGCTTACACAAAAAAGAAGGACTACGCGACCGCACGGGGATACTTCGAAAAATCTCTGGTGCTGCAGCCGGATTCCTTCCCGCCGAAATTCAATATCGGAGAGCTGCTTTTTCTGCAGCGCCAGTATCCCGAGGCGCGCGCCTATTTTGAAAAAATGCGGGAGGCGGACCGCCGCAACGAGCTCCTCCAGTTCAAGGTTTTTCTCTGCCTCCTCCAGATGGGAGACAAGGACGCCGCGGCCAGGACGATGAAGGGCATCAAATACCCGGGCGACACGCCGGCGTGGTATTATGCACAGGCCGCCTGGGAATCGAAAAATGGAAACACCAGGAAGGCCCTCGAATACCTCACCGCGGCAAAATATGTCTTCGGTGCCAAAACCCTGCTCTTCGACGAAACATTCGACGACCTCGCCATCAAGCTCCGCTAAGTGAAAAAACCTCCCGTTTCATCCGCCGGCGCCGCGGCGCCGCGCCGCGCCCTCCTCGACGCAAAGGCGCGCGTGCTCGTCACCGGCGCCGCCGGGTTCATCGGCAGCGCGCTCGTCCAAGAACTCAATTCCCGGGGGATTTCCCGGATCACCGTCACCGACTTTTTCGGCGAGGACGAAAAATGGCGGAACCTTGCGCCGCTCGACTTTGAAGACTGCGTGCCGGCCGGAGAGTTCCTCGACGGGATCGCCCGCGCCCCCGGCCATTACGGGAAATTTGCGGCCGTCTTCCACATGGGGGCCTGCAGCTCGACGACCGTAACCGATGCCGGATACGTTTTGCAGAACAACTACGCCTGCACAAAATCCCTCTGCCGCTGGGCGCGCGCCGCCGGCGCGCGCTTCGTCTATGCCTCGTCCGCCGCCACCTACGGAGACGGCTCGGCCGGGATGGATGACAGCATGGAAAACCTCCGCGCCCTCCGCCCGCTCAACCTCTACGGCTACTCGAAGCAGCTCTTCGACCTCTTCGCGTGGCGCGAAAAAATCCTGCCGGACATCGTCGGCATCAAATATTTCAACGTTTTCGGACCGAACGAATACCACAAGGGCGACATGCGCAGCCTCGTCTGCAAGGCCTACGACCAGATCCGCTCGACCGGGAAGATCCGGCTCTTCAAGAGCTACAAACCCGGCTATGCCGACGGATGCCAGATGCGGGATTTTGTTTATGTGAAGGACGCGGTGGACATGACCCTTCACCTCGCGGAGGAAAAGGAAGCCGGCGGGCTTTTCAATGTCGGCTCCGGAGTCGCCCGCACCTGGGTGGATCTCGCGAACGCCCTCTTCTCCGCGCTCGGCCAGCCGCCGGATATCGAGTTCATCGAGATGCCGGAGAACATCCGCGACCAATACCAATACCACACGTGCGCGGACATTTCGAAGCTCCGCTCCGCCGGCTACACCAGGCCGACCACCCCGCTCGAAGAGGCGATCCGCGACTACGCGATCCATTACCTCATCCCCGGAAAACGCCTCGGCGAATAGCGCCGGGAGACCCTTTGGAGTGGCGGGCGGACGGGCGGGCGGTTAGGTTGCACGCATGTCTGTCGAATTGCTCGCTCCGGCCGGCGACTGGGATTGCCTGCGGGCGGCGGTCGCCAACGGGGCGGATGCCGTCTATTTCGGGATGCCCCGGTTCAACGCCCGGATGCGCGCGGATAATTTCCGGGACGACGAGCTGCCGGATCTTGTCGCGTTCCTTCACAGCCACGGGGTCAAAGCGGTCGTCGCGCTCAACGTCCTGATCTTCACCGACGAGCTGCCGGATGCCGTTGCCGAGCTGCAGGCGCTCCACCGCGCGGGCGTGGACGCCGTCATCATCCAGGACGTCGGCCTCGCCGATCTTTCGCGGAGGATGTTCCCGGACCTTCGCGTTCATGCCTCGACGCAGATGACGATCTCCTCGCCGGAGGGCGTGCGGTTTGCGGAATCGCTCGGAGTCCGCCAGGTCGTCCTCGCACGGGAGGTCTCGCTGCGCGAGCTCGAGAAGTTTCCGCCGGTTCTGCCGCTGGAGGTTTTTGTGCACGGGGCGCTGTGCGTGGCCTACTCGGGCCAGTGCCTCACCAGCGAGGCGCTCGGTCGCCGGAGCGCGAACCGAGGCGAGTGCGCTCAGGCGTGCCGGCTGCCCTACGAGCTGATCGTGGACGACGCACTGCAGAACCTCGGCGACAGGCGCTACCTCCTCTCCCCGCGCGATCTTTCCGCCGTCCGGGAAATTCCGGATCTGATCGCTCGCGGAGTGGCGAGCTTTAAAATCGAGGGTCGGCTCAAGTCGCCGGAATACGTCGCGGCGGTGACGTCCGTCTATCGCAAGGCGATCGATGCCGCGCTCGAGCGGCGGCCGCACGAGGTCACCGGAGACGATCAATACCGGCTCGAAATGACGTTCTCGCGCGGGTTCTCGACCGGATGGATCCACGGCGTGAACCATCAGGAACTCGTGGGCGCTCGGTTTGGAAAAAAGCGCGGAGCATTCGTCGGCCGGGTCGCCCGCACCGGCAGCCGCCACGTCGAGATCAACGATCCCGCCGTGCACCTCAAGCCCGGTGACGGAATCGTCTTCGACACCGGCGGCGACCCGGACCGCGAGCAGGGCGGGCGGATCTTTGAGGTCTGCGGGGCAAAACTTTTTTTCGAGCGAGGCAAGCTCGACTTCCAGGCGATCCCGCCGGGGACGCGCGTTTGGAAAACCAACGATCCCGCGCTCGATCGCGAGCTGCGCAAATCGTTCTCGGGAAAAATCTCCGGCCACACGTCGAGGAAAGCGGCGTTGGATTTCACTGTCAGCGGCGCTGCCGGCCGGCCGCTCGTGCTCGAATGCCGAGGAATCGCGATCTCTTCGGAAGCACTGCTCGAGCCCGCGCTGACCCGCCCGCTGACGGTCGGGGCACTCGCGGCACAGTTGGGAAAACTCGGCGACACGCCATTCGTGCTGGGCGAAATCATCAACCGCCTCGAGGGCGATGTCATCCTGCCCCTTTCCGAAATCAACAGGCTCCGCAGGGAAATGGTCGCGCGGCTTTCCGTGCGCGACACATCGCCCAGGACCACCCTGAAATCGATTTGCGAAGAATTTCTCACCGCGTCGTCTTCGCCGCAAAATCTGGAGGGCGCTGCTCCGTCAGCGCCGCCCCTTCTCGCGGTTCTCTGCCGCACGCAGGAGCAGCTCGGCGCGGCTCTCGCATGCGGCGTGCGCGAGGTCCTTGTGGATGACGAGGACATCCGCCGCTACCAGGACGCCGTCGCCCTGGCGCGCCAATCGGGCGGCGCGCAAATCTTCCTCGCCACCCCGCGCATCCAGAAGGCTGGCGAGGAGGGGTTCTTCAAGCTCATCGAAAAGGCCGCGCCCGATGGCGTACTCATCCGGAATGTCGGCGGCATTTCGTATTTCTCCCAAAGCCCGCTGCGGCGGATCGGCGACTTTTCTCTCAACGTCGCGAACCCCGCGTCCGCCGCCGTCTTCCGCCGGCTCGGCCTCGAACGCCTCACGATCTCGCACGACCTCAACGTTTCCCAAATCCTCGCCCTGCTCGGCCAGGCGCCCCCGGACGGGTTCGAGCTCACCCTCCACCATCACATGCCGATGTTTCACATGGAGCACTGCGTGTTCGCCGCATTTCTGTCCGGCGGCACCGATCCCACAAATTGCGGGCGGCCTTGCGAAAATCACCGCGTCCACCTCCGCGACCGCACCGGCATGAACCACCCGCTCCGCGCGGACGTCGGCTGCCGGAACACCCTCTTCCATGCCGTCCCGCAATCCGGCGCGGGCTTCTTCCCCGAGTTCCTCGCGGCTGGGCTCCGCCACTTTCGCATCGAACTCCTCGAAGAATCCGCCGAAGAATCCCGCCGCATCATCGCCTCCTACCAGGCCCTCCTTTCCGGAAATGACGCCGGCGACGCGCTCTGGAAATCCCTCAAAGCCAGAAGCCAGGTCGGAGTCACCACGGGAACTTACGAATAAAGCTGGAATATCGTCTCGCAGGATGGCGGGGCGCGGGCTATGTTTACGGACGTGAGGTGGTCGATCACATGCCTGTCGGTTCTGGTTTTTGCGGCGTCGGGCCATGCCCAGACGCAGGAGCGGAAGCTCATGGATCGCGTCCTGAAGCCGAATATGGAGCAGGCGAGCACGCTGCAGAAAAAGACGTTCGGAAAAACGAGCTCGGTGATGCTGCGACCGGCGAGCGAGTCGAAGGACGGATTTACAGGCGTGCGGGACGCTTACATCAAGGACTATCCTTTTCAGCACTCGTTTCTGGGGATCAAGAACCCGTGGCTCGGAGGCAAGGTTTATGAGACGCAGGCGGCTTCGACGTGGTCGAAATCCGCGATCGCAAACGCGGACCGGGCGGTGCCGGTGAAAAAGGCGGAGGCGGTCGGATATTACGACGCGACGAAGCAGGCGGCCTTCGGGTCGCCGGTGGTGCCGGTGCGCGCGTTCATCCCCCAGGCCGGGACGCCGGGCGCGGTGAGCCAGATGTCGGAAAAAATCAACAAAAAGATGACGATTGACGAAGTGCGGGAATTGCTGAACAAACCCCATTGATCCGATGTCCTCACTTTCTGTCCTCACCCGCGGTTGCGCAACCGTCCACAGCCCGGCCGAGCTCGAGGAGAAGCTCGCGCTCGGCCGCCCGCTCAGAATCAAACTGGGCGTGGATCCGACCGCGCCCGACATCCATCTCGGCCACGGCGTTGTGCTCTCGAAACTGCGGGAGTTCCAGGATGCCGGGCACGAGGCGATTCTGATCATCGGGGATTTCACGGCGATGATCGGGGATCCGAGCGGGCGCTCGGCGACGAGGCCGCAGCTGACCCACGGCCAGGTGCTCTCGAACGCGAAGAGCTACCAGGAACAGGCCTTCAAAATCCTGAGCCGCGAGCGCGCGAAGATCGTTTTCAACGGCGAGTGGTTCGAGGCGATGAGCTTCGAGGAGGTGATCAAGCTCAACAGCCGGGTGACCCTCCAGCAGATGCTCGTGCGCGAGGATTTCCGCGAGCGCCTCAACAAGGGCCAGCCGATCCGCGCACATGAAATCCAGTATCCGATCATGCAGGGATGGGACTCGGTGATGGTCCGGGCGGATGTCGAGCTCGGCGGCACCGACCAGCTCTTCAACATCATGGTCGGACGCGACCTGCAGCGCGAGGAGGGCCAACCGCAGCAGGTGGCGATCACGATGCCGATCCTCGAAGGGCTCGACGGACACCAGAAAATGAGCAAGAGCCTGGGCAATTATATCGCGCTCAACGAGCCGCCGGGCGACATGTTTGGAAAAATCATGAGCATCAGCGACGCGCTGATGGCGCGGTATTACGATCTCCTTCTCGGCGAACCGGTGCGCGCGGAGGCGCATCCGATGGAAGCAAAAAAACTTCTGGCGCGCCGGATCACCGCGAGGTTCCACGACGAGGCGGCGGCCGCGCATGCTCTCGAAGAATTCAACCGGCGGTTCAGCGCGCGCGACCTCGAATCCTCCGAGCTGCCGGGCTTCACCCCCGGCCCGGCCCGCGATTTCGTGAGCCTCGCGGTCGAGGCCTACGCGCAGTGCTTCCAGGTGACGCGCTCGCGCTCCGATGCCCGCCGCCTCATCGAGGGCGGCAGCGTCCAGTGGCGCGGCGAAAAAGTTTCCGACGCGAAGGCGGTTCTCGCCGCCGGGGAAACCGGAGTCCTCAAGCTCGACAAGACCCGCGCGGTCCGGATCGAAAAGTAGCCGCTTTTGCAGCGGAGGCATCAGCCTGGCTGACGCGGGGCGTCTGAGTGCCGCATCTTGGAAATATTCGGACTTTGCAGCGAAAACCAAGGGGTATGGGCGTCCCGCCCGTGTGGGCACTGGCTCTGCAAGCGCAGGCGAGTGGCGCGCGCCGGCGAGGTTCCAATGTCGGCGAGGTTCCAATTGCCGCGCCGGAGAGGATTCGATAGACTGGCCGCCTGTCACATGTCTGGAATCACACTGGAAATCCTTTTTATTTTTGCCCTTCTGCTGGCGAACGGCCTGTTTGCGATGGCGGAGATCGCGCTCGTCACGGCGCGGAAAGCGAAGCTAAAGACCTTGGCCGACGAGGGCCATAACGGAGCCAAGCTCGCCCATGAGCTGGCATCGTCACCCGGACGGTTTCTCTCGACCGTCCAGGTCGGGATCACGCTCGTCGGAACCCTCGCCGGCGCGTTCGGCGGCGCGCGCATCGCCGAGCCGCTCTCCCTCTGGGTCGCGAAAATCCCCGGCATCAGCGAGCCGACCGCCCATTACATCGCTCTTTTTCTCGTGGTCCTCATCATCACCTATGTGTCGGTGATCATCGGGGAGCTTGTGCCGAAGCGGCTCGCCCTGAGCAACCCCGAGCGCATCGCCTCCGCCCTCGCGCGCCCGATGAATGCCCTCGCCAAGATCTTTTCCCCGGTCGTCAATCTCCTCAACCACTCGAGCGACTTTTTTATGACCCTGCTCGGCGTCCGCAAGACGAGGGACTCCACCGTCTCCGAGGAGGAGGTGCGCGTCCTCATTGACGAGGGCCTCAGCACCGGCGTCTTCAAGAAGGCGGAAAAGGACATGGTCGAGGGGGTGTTCGATCTCGACGAGCAGACGGCGGGCGATCTCATGACCCCGCGCGCCCGCATGATCTGGCTCTCGCTCGACGACTCGGACGACGAGAACTGGCGGAAGATCGCCGGCAGCGGCCACTCGCATTTTCCAGTCTATCAGGAGACGCGCGACAACGTCATCGGGATGGTCTCGGTCAAATCCCTCTGGGCGAACCTCTCGCTGGCCGGACGCGCCGAACTTCGCACGCTCGTCACCCCGCCGCTCTACGTGCCGACCGCCATGCCGGCCGGCAAGCTCATCGAGGCGTTCAAAAAATCCGGGAAACACATCGCGCTGGTCGTGGACGAGTTCGGCGGACTCCAGGGTCTCGTCACGCTGAACGACGTGATGATGGCGATCGTTGGCAACCTTCCGGAGCGCGAGCAGCGCGACGATCCGAAGGCCATGCTCCGGCAGGACGGGACGTGGCTCATTGACGCCATGCTCGACATCGATGAAACCAAATCCAGCCTCGGCATTGAAGACGACCTGCCGGGCGAGGACGAAAACCGTTTTTCCACCCTCGGCGGCTTCATCCTCCACCGCCTCGGCCACATCCCCCGCGAAGGAGAAAAATTTCTCTGGGACGGATTCGAGTTCGAGATCATCGACATGGACCGCCAGCGGATCGACAAGGTGCTCGTCACCCCGCGCACGCCGAAACCGCCGGCCGCCGGCCCGACGGATCCGACTGTGGAAACCTGACCCGCAGGAAAACCCCGGCGCGCCAGGATGTCTGGATTTGTGAAAAGATGGCTTTGACGAAACCGGACAAAATCCCTTGGTTATTGGGAATGGGAGAACCGAGCGGATTGGTGGACTGGGAGCAATTGGACATGGTGACGTTTGGCTACGCGCCGGAATTTGTGGAGATCTACCGGGAATTCCTTGAGCAGACGCCCCACATGTTGGACGCCATGGAAGAAGCGCGTCAGAGGGGGGACGTGGCCGCCGTTTCGAAGTGCGCTCACAAACTCAAGGGGAGCGCCCTGAATTTCGGGTTTGCAGGAGTCAGCGCGCCGATGACCGCCTTGGAAAGGGAGACCAAGGATCAAGGGGTGCTGGATCGCGCGGAGGAGAGGATCCGTCTGGCGCGCGCAAATTTCGAGGCCGGGCGCGCAGAGGTGTTTGCGGCCCGGGCGATATAGAGAGGCGGGCTTCCCGCGCTCAGGCTCCGGCGGCGTCCTCGGCGGAGCGCTTCGCATTCAGAGCGATGTGCGCCAGAGGGTGGAGGGTGGAGATCCGCATCCCGTAGAACGAGCGGTAGACGAAGAACAGTCCGATGAAAAAGAAGACCGCACCGATCATCGGGGCGATTCCCGCCGGAGCGTTCACCGCGATTTCCACGGCGAGGATCCCGAACAGCGTGGTGAACTTGATGATCGGGTTCAGGGCGACCGAGGACGTGTCCTTGAACGGGTCGCCGACGATGTCGCCGATCACCGTCGCATCATGGAGCTCGGTCCCCTTCATCTTCAGTTCGACCTCGACAATCTTTTTCGCGTTGTCCCAGCACCCGCCGGCGTTCGCCATGTTGATCGCCATGTAGAGCCCGAACATCGCGATCGAGATCAGGTATCCGACAAAGAAAATCGAATCGAAGCAGGCGAAGGCCAGCGTGAGCGAGAAGACGACGCCGAAGATATTGACCATCCCGTGCTGGGCATATTTCGTGCAGATCCTGACCACCTCGTTGCTGTCCTTGGCGGAGGCGCGGTCGCTGCCGCTGAGCTTGATGTTGCGCTTGATGTAATCGACCGCGCGGTAGGCGCCGGTGATCACGGCCTGCCGCGAGGCGCCCGCGAACCAGTAAACCACGGCACCGCCCATCAGCAGCCCGAGGATGATCCTCGCGTCCACGATGCTGAGGTTCGAGAGGTCGGTCCATCCGTAGTGCTTTTTGAGCATCAGGATGAGCGAGAAAATCATCGTCGTCGCGCCGACGACCGCCGTGCCGATGAGCACCGGCTTGGCCGTCGCCTTGAACGTGTTGCCCGCCCCGTCGTTGTCCTCGAGAAGAAGTTTTCCCTTTTCAAAATCCGGGGCAAACCCGAAGTCGCGGAGCACCTCTTCCTGAATGCCCGGCGTCTGCTCGATTGTGGAAAGCTCAAACACCGACTGCGCGTTGTCGGCCACCGGGCCGTAGCTGTCCACGGCAATCGTCACGGGACCCATCCCGAGCATCCCGAACGCGACGAGCCCGAACGCGAAGATGGCGGGATACGCCATGTAGTCGCCGACCGTGCTGAGGCTTGCCAGATAGGCGGCCAGCATCAGAAGCGAGATGCTGACGCCTTTCCAGAAGCAGGAGAAATCCCCCGCCACGAGCCCCGAGAGAATCGTCAGCCCGGCCCCGCCCTCGGTCGTGGCATTGACCACCTCGTGGCAATGCGCGCTCCGGGTGCTGGTGAACACGCGGGTCAGCTCGGGGATGACCGCCGCCGCCAGCGTCCCGCAGCTGATGATCGTCGCCAGCTTCCACCACAGGGTCGGATAGGCGGGCGCCAGCATGAAGTAGCTGACGACATAGCTCACCGCCACGCACAGGAACGAGGTCAGCCAGATCAGGATCGTCAGCGGGTGCTCAAAATTGAAATGCGCGTGCTTCCCGAAAAATCCCTTCGTGATCCAGGTGTTGATCTTCCACGAAACGATCGAGGTCGGGATCATCACGATCCTCATCGCGAAGATCCAGATGATGAACGTCCACATGAACTCCGGCTTCACGGCGAGAAGGATGAACGTGATCAGCGCGACGCCGGTGACGCCGTAGGTCTCGAAGCCGTCGGCCGTCGGCCCGACGCTGTCGCCGGCATTGTCGCCCGCGCAGTCGGCGATGACCCCCGGGTTCCGGGCGTCGTCCTCCTTGATCTTGAACACGATCTTCATGAGGTCGCTGCCGATGTCGGCGATCTTCGTGAAGATGCCGCCGCAGATCCGCAGGACGCTCGCGCCGAGGGATTCGCCGATCGCAAACCCGATGAAGCAGCTCCCCGCCAGGGCCGGCGGAACAAAAACGAGGATCGCGATCATCAGCATCAGCTCGACGCTGATCAAAATCACACCGATGCTCATGCCCGAGCGGGTCGGGATTTCCGAAACGGCCAGCGCCCGTCCGCGGAGGGCCACGAACGCCATCCGGCTGTTCGCGACATTGTTGATCAGCATTCCGAACCAGGCGACAGCGAACGAACCTCCGATGCCGATGAGCGACCACATCAGGATCAGCGCCACGGTCGGGGCGTCATTGTGCTTCAGGAACCCGAAGTAATAAACGATCGTCGCACCGATGAACACTTCCAGCAGGAGGAGCAGCCGGCCCTGCTGGAGGAGATACGTCTTGCAGGTTCCGTAGATGAGCGTGGAAATCTCCAGCATGCTCTTGTGCGCCGGAAGCTTCCGGAGCTTCAGGTATTCCATCCAACCGAAAACCATTCCGAGCGCGGCCACCGCCAGGCCGATCCATAAAATCATCTCGCTGGGCAGCGAGAATCCCGCGATGGGGAAAGCCAGCGAGCGGTCGGTCGGAAGGGCGAGATCGGATTCCCCGGCCCGCAGAATCGCTGGGCAAAGAATCGTGACGAGTGGAAGAAGGCGTGAGAATTTCATGACGGCAAGGATATGGATTGTTCGTGGCGAACGGCTTCCCCCGCTTTCGCGGAGGCATGAATAACGGGCCGGATCCGTTTCCCGCGCACCGTGCGCGGAAAAATTTACTCATAAGCAAGCCTTATAGATGGGAGGATCCCCCGGTCAAGATGATTTCAGCTTATCTCGCGCGCAGATTTTTTTTCGACAATTGGCATTGATCCTGCTACTTGCTGGACAAGCCCTGCCGGTCGGGATACAGAAAAAACCTACATCAAACAAGCCCCTCATGCCGGCGTGAGGGACATCAGACACCAAACATTATATGGCGAAATATAAACTCGAATACATCTGGCTGGACGGGTATGAGCCCGTGGCCAACCTCCGCGGAAAAACCCAGGTCAAGGAATTTGACACCTTCCCCTCGCTGGCCGAGCTCCCGATGTGGGGGTTTGACGGCAGCTCGACGCGCCAGGCCGAGGGACACAGCTCGGACTGCGTTCTGAAACCGGTGGCCTGCTTCGCGGATCCCACCAAGACGAACGCCGCCCTGGTGATGTGCGAAGTCCTCCTGCCGGACGGCACCCCGCACCCGACGAACTCCCGCGGAACGATCCTCGACGATCCGGATGCGTGGTTCGGATTCGAACAGGAATATTTTCTTTACCAGGACGGCGTGCCGCTGGGGTTCCCGACCGGCGGCGGATTTCCGCCTCCGCAGGGGGAATACTACACCGGCGTCGGCTTCAAGAACGTGGGCGACGTGGCTCGTGAGATTGTTGACACGCACCTGGACCTCTGCCTCGCGGCGGGGATCAACCACGAGGGCATCAACGCCGAGGTGGCCAAGGGGCAGTGGGAATTCCAAATCTTCGGCAAGGGCTCGAAGACCGCCGCCGATCAGGTCTGGATGGCGCGCTACCTCCTCCTCCGCCTCTGCGAAAAATACGGGGTGGACGTGAACTGGCACTGCAAGCCGCTCGGCAAGGATCTCGACTGGAACGGCTCGGGCATGCACGCGAACTTCTCGACCAAACACATGCGGGAATCCGGCGGCAAGGCCTACTTCGAATCCCTCATGGCCGCGTTCGACAAATACAAGAACGAGCACATCGCGGTTTACGGGCCGGACAACCACCTGCGCCTCACCGGGCTGCACGAGACCCAGTCCATCGACAAGTTCAACTACGGCCTGGCCAACCGCGGCGCCTCGGTCCGCGTTCCGCACAGCTTCGTGAACAACGGATACAAGGGCTACCTCGAAGACCGCCGCCCGAATTCCCAGGGCGATCCCTACAAAATCGCGAGCAGAATCCTGCAGACGATCGCGACGGTTCCGACCAAGTAGCCATCCGCCAAACAAGCATAGCAAACGCCGCCCGGCTCACCCCGGGCGGCGTTTTTTTGTCCGGCCTTGCAAAACTCCTGCGATCAACTATGCCTTGGCGGCCCGCCGCCTTTCCAACAATCCATCATAGAAAACACCATGAACGCATCACCCAAACCCATCTCCATCCAGCTCTACACCCTGCGCGACGAGACCGCGAAGGATTTTCCCGCCGTGCTTCGCCGGCTGGCCGCCATCGGCTACAAAGGCGTGGAGCCCGCCGGCTTCTTCGGTTTCACCCCGAAGGAGCTCCGGCGATTTGTCGAGGATCTCGGCATGGTCATCTCCTCGACACACAGCCCGTGGGCACGGCCGAACAACCTCGACGAGGTCGTCCGTGACTGCGGGGAAATGGGGGTGACGATGGTGGTCGGCGGCTACGGGGCGGACGATTTCGCCAGCATGGAGGCGATCAAGAAAACGGCGGAAACCACCGCTCAAATGAACGCGACGCTGACTGCGGCCGGGCTGACGCTTGTCATTCACAACCATGCGTGGGAGTTCGAAAAGATCGATGGGCGCATCAAGCACGAGATTTTCGCCGAGCTTTGTCCGGATGTGAAGTTCGAGCTCGACACCTATTGGGCCGCAAACTTCGGAGAAAACGATGCTCCGGAAATGGTCCGCCGGTTCGCGAAGCGCTCCCCGCTCCTGCACATCAAGGACGGCCCGCTGATCCGGCCGCAGTCGGTTTACAACGCCGCGACAAGCACCCTGGAGGTGACAGGCACCAGCGCTTCCCTGCTCGCTGTGGGAAGCGGAAAAATGGACATCGAAGGCGTCATCGGCGCCATGGATCCGGATGTCACCAAGTGGCTGGTCGTCGAACAGGACAACAGCGACACCGACATGTTCGAGTGCGTCGAATCAAGCTACCGGTATCTCGTCGGTCGCGGCCTGGCCGCCGGAAACAAATAGCCCTCAAATTCCCAAATGGAAGATTGACGGGGGCTCAGCGCAGGAGGGCGAGCGCGAGGCTGCGCCAGACGAACCCCCGGCCGACTTTGACGCGGGGGTTGTCGGGGGCGGCCGCGACGAGGTCGAGGGTGCGGTTGGCGAGCAGGAGCGGAAGGCGGGCGGCCGCGCGCAGGCGGCGGCAACGGACGGCGGCGACATAACGCGCCCCGTCGGCGAGGTGCCCCCGGGCGAGGGCAAGCCCGGGGGAAAAATTCTGCGGGGCGACATAGATGCGTCCCGCCTTGGCGTCGGCGTGGCGGTCGCGGAGGATGTTGACCCACTGGAGCCCGCAACCGAAGGAGAACCCAAGCCGGCGCATCGTCTCAGGGGATTCCCGGGAATAATCCGGAACATGCTTGAAGCAGACATCGGTCCAGAATTCCCCCACGCATCCGGCGACGAGCCCGGCGTACCGGCGGGCTTCCTCGAGGGGCAACGGATCAGAAGAGGCGGCAAAACGCTCGAGATCAAAAATCTGCCCGGCGCGGATGGTCTGCCAGACGCGCTCGATCTCCACCCGATCCGGAGAGGCGCGCAGCATCTCGAGGAGTGCGGGCATCGCCCCGAGAAGGTCGCGATCCGCGCCGGCCATCTCTCCCAGTTCGCAGAGCGCCTGCGGAGGCCAGAAGGACGGCAGCCCCTGGAGCAGCCGGAGGCGGAGGCGGGCCGGTGCCGGAGCGACGTCGGCAATCGAGTCCGACGCCCGCGCGAGGAGATAGGCGAGGGAGAGCGTCGGCCGTACGCTCTCCCGAAGCAAACGCAGCGAAAGAAAAAACGAGCGCGAGACGCGTTTGAGAAGCGGATAAAAAACAGGATCTGTCATCGGCGTTTGCGCAGCCGGCCGAATGCGGGAGGGTTCACGAGGGTTCATACGATCTCGCGTGCCATTCAGCCGTTGTCATTTCTCTCCGGTGGCGGTCATGCTGTTTTTTTCAACTTTCCCAAACGTCCGTGCTCGCATATGGGTGGCGCATGGTCAAGAAGCTCCTTCATACCCGCTACCGGGTTTCCGATCTGGAAAAAACCGCCGCTTTTTACCGCGATGTCCTCGGGCTCGAGGAAGTCCGCCGCAGCACGAGCGAACGCGGATCCCAGCTCGTCTTCTTCAAAGCCTCCGGGAGCGAGGAACTCATCGAAATCTGCAAATTCGACGAGAGCGGTCCGGTGCTGGTCGGGCCCGATCTCACGCATCTCGCGTTCGAAGTCGAGGACCTGAACGCGTTTGCCAAACACTCCGCCGCCCTCGGCTACCCGCTCAGCGACGGTCCACACAGATCCTCCAACGGCTCGGCCATCGCGTTTGTGGACGCCCCCGAGGGCTACGAGATCGAACTCATCCAGCACGCCCCATCTCAATCGCCCGAGCCCGGCCCGACCGCCGCCCGGTGAACGAAATGACCTGCTGGCGCATGGAGAAACCGGAAAAAGAATGAGCGCCATTTATTCAGCGGACGATTTGATCGCGGGCGGGGAGATTTTTTCGCGGGTGTCGCCGCCGGCGCGCCTCGGGGTTTTCGGGGATCCCGTCGAGCACTCGAAGTCGCCGGCCTTTCACAACGCGGCCCTGAAGGCGGCCGGGATTGACGCGAGCTACGTGATGATCCATGTGCCGGCGGAGAAGGCGGCGGATGCATTCCGCGCGCTGCCCGGAGCCGGGTTCATCGGGACGAATGTGACGATCCCGCACAAGGCGGCCGCGCTGGCGGCGGTGGATGAGGCGGATGACTTCGCGCAGCGCGCCGGCAGCGTGAACACGGTGGTCGTCCAAGGCGGCAGGCTGCTCGGGTTCAACACCGACGGGCCCGGACTCGTGCGCGCGATCCGCGAGGAATTTTCCGTGGATCTCCGCGACCTGCGCATCGTGTTGCTCGGGGCCGGCGGCGGGGCGGGCCGCGCGATTGCCGTGCAGTGCGCGATGGAATCCTGCGAGCGGCTTGTGCTGGTGAACCGGACCGTCGACAAGGCGCGGCGGCTGGCGTCCGAGCTCGCGCCGTTCTTCCGCAGCGACCGGCTCGTCGGGCCTGTCGAGCGGGTTCAGGCGATCGGGTTCGACGAGGCCGCGCTGCGCGAGCAGCTCGCCCATGCGGATCTGGTGATCAACGCGACATCGGTCGGGATGCGGCGCACCGACGCTCCCCTGATCCCGCCCGCTCTCCTCACGCCGAACCTGATGGTCTATGACACGGTCTATGCTTCGGGCAGGACGCGCCTGCTTGAGGACGCCTCGGCCGCGGGCGCCAGATGCGCGAACGGCCTCGGCATGCTCTTGCATCAGGGCGCGCTTTCGTTTGAAATCTGGTTCAACCGCCCCGCACCGCTCGACGTGATGCGGCGGGCACTCATGGAGGCCGCATGATTCTCTCTATCGCCAGCACGCAGCTTGTCTTTCTCGCCCTCGGGATGCTTGCCCTGAACGTGCTCCTGAAAGCCGGCGGGTATGCCGCCAACGTGGCGGGAACATTTCCGCCGCTCGCCCTCACGCTCGCGCACCAAGGACTGTGGCTGTTCTGCGTGCCGCTCGCCTGGGTGTGCCTCGCGACCGCCTGCACGCGCTGGAACAACGCGATCCTGAATGAAAAAACCGCGCGCGCGACCGGCGTCGCGATCGCCGCGGCGATCTTCCTGCTCTATTCCTACGCGGGGTCGCTCTTCTTTTGAAAAGGAGCGCGGGCATCCTTGCCGACTGGTTCTCGGGTTCGGCTCTATCTCCCCGGCAGGATGCCCGCGAGTGCAGGAAGGATGCCTGCGCTCCCGAAGAAATTTTTTCGGCCCGCTGCTCGGGGAGCCTTCGTGTTTTCTCTGCTAAACTTCCCTCCCGTGACGTCCTGATTTTTCGCAAAGCTGATCCCGTGGAAATTCGATGAACCGAAAAGGGCTGGTCGCACGATCAGCGCCCGGAGGGCCGACGGGACGTCGGCCCCACATCGCTTGACGAGCCTGCCGGTTATTGGGTTTTTTTCGGCAGGCGGCTTTTGAACTCCGGGCGGTAGAACCAGTCCGACCAGCAGCTCCAGCCGGCCTTGGTCATCTCGACGGGCGATTCGATCCAGCCGCCTTTGCCATCCGGGCGGCAGACCCGGTAGGAATCGTTCCACATGGCGGAGGTGCCCTGCGGGACGTAGAGGAACAGATACGGCTGCTCGCGGTAGATGAGGCTTTGTATCTGGGCGGCCATGCCAATGATTTTGTCGCGGTTGTATTCCTGGCGGATCGCCTCGAGGAGCTTGTCGACCTCGGGGTTCTTGTAGCCGACGACATTCAGCTGCTCCGGGTTGGTCTGCGAGGAATGCCAGATCTGGAACTGGTCGTATTCGGCGCCGAGCGACCACCCGAGCACGATGGCGTCGAAGTCGCCGTTGTTGACATGGTTCTTCAGGAAGACCGCCCACTCGTAGAGCTCGACCTTCACCTCGATGCCGATGCTCTTCAAACCGTTCTGCACAAGGGTCGCGATGTCGCGGCGGATTTCATTTCCGTTGTTGGTGATGAGTGCGAAGGAAAACCGTTGGCCGTCCTTCACGCGGATCCCGTCCGGCCCGGCGATCCAGCCGGCCTCGTCGAGGAGGCTCCGGGATTTTTCCGGATCATACGTGAACGGCACGACGTCCGGGTTGAAAAACCACATCTGCGGGGTGAAGATGCCGGTGCTCTGGGTTCCGTGGCCGTAGAGGATGTATTTGACCATGGACGGGACGTCCGCCGCATGGGCGAGCGCCTGGCGGACGCGTTCGTCCTGGAAGAGCGGGCGCTTGAGGTTCCACCCGATGTAGGTGTAGGCGTTTGAGGGCGAGGAAAAGACCGTGAACCTCGGATCCTTTTCAAACGCGGTGACCGCCCACGGCTCGGCGCTCCAAAAGTCCACCTGCCGGGTCTCGAAGGCCAGACGGAGCGAGAGTTGGTCGGGAAGCGAACGGAATACCATCGCGTCCAGCCACGGCCCGGGCGCATCAAAATAATCCGGGTTCCGCACGACGCGGATGAACTCGTTCGTCTTCCATTCGCCAAACTGAAACGGCCCGGTCCCAACCGGGTGGCGATTGAAATTTTTCGCCCACCATTCCTGCGGTTTGCCCTCGAGGATGTGGGCGGGGAGGATGGAGATCATCCAACTGGTCAGCGCCGGGGAATACGGCTTCCGGTAGGTGACGCGCACCGTGCGGAGCCCGGGGGTTTCGATGCTCTGGATGAGGTCGAAGTCCGGCTTGCGCGGCGAGGCGGACGCGTCGTCCATGATCGCCCGGTAGGTGAACGCCACATCGCGTGAGGTGAACGGCGCGCCGTCGTGCCAGCGCACGCGGTCGCGCAGGGTGAAGACAACGAGCGGCTCGGCCAGAAACTCGACCGGGCCGGCGTCGGCGACCTCGCCACCGCCGTGCGCTGCCAGCCAGGCCTCGATGAGCGGCTTGGTTTCCGGAACAGCCGTCAACTCGAAAACCGCTCCGGATTCCACCCAATCGCGCACGATCCGCGCGGCGGGATGCGCCTTGCGGAATTCCTCAAGAACCGCGCGGGCGTTTTCCTTCACCTGCACGCGCAGCGTGATCAGCGGCTGGAGCGAGTCCTTCGGCAGACGCCCGAAAATTTCCTGCGAGGTGGCGAGCCCGGGCTCGGTGAACGAGAGCAGAAGGAAGTTCCCCTCGATCCGCACGGCCTCGAGCTTCCAGCCCTCCCACTCCGGCCGCCAGGATTCCACCAGCTTCATCGCCGCGGACGATGAGGCGGAGTCCTTGAAGACGATTGTCGTCGTCTGGCTGAGCATCCAGGATTTTGCAAGGTCGCCGGTGATCTCGAGGTTCTCGTCGTATTTGAGAAGCCCGTTGAAAATCGTCGAGAAAACCTGCGAGGCCGCGCTGTCGGCCTGCTGGATCGGGTTCAGGGACGAGGGCTCGCCGAGCACGCCAAGCGACATCTCGTTCTTCTTCGAAGTCGCGAGAAACGCCGAGTTGAGAAAACTGGCCGCGATCAGCGCGAGGAGGAAAACCGGAAGCCCGTAGATGAAGTAGCGTGCGAGGCGCATGGAACTAGATTCGGCAGATAGGAGTTGTTTGGCGTTCAGTTTTCAAGGCAGCGGTGCATCTATTCACCAGTGAACTGTGCGGCCAATCCTTTGATGCTCATGTTCTCTGCAATTGCATCGTGGGGGATGAGCAGATATTTCCACGGTTTGCCACCGTTTTGGACGGCGTGGTCGGAGGCGTGTCGGCACCAGCGGACTGCCGAGTCCTTCTTGGCTACGACTTCCCCGTCTTCCATCTCCTTCCGCATTTTCGGCTCCAGCATGAAGATGGCGTCCGCCGTCTCCGCGATAAAGTCGGGTTGGTATTCGCGCTGATCGGCCCCCCACTTGTAGAAAATCTGGAACTGTCCGCGACCCGGCTTGAACCACTTCGTTGCCTCCCGGTCCAGAATGACCGAAAGCACACGCTCCGTGTCGGACTGGAATTTCTGCACCGGATAGAGGCAGCGGCTGAACCCGCCGAATATCATCAGCGCAATTTTCGTTTTGTCGGCCACAGGATACCGGAAATTGTGAATCGCCTCGTCGGCGGGCGCGGTAAAGGCCAGGGGTTTGAGCGAGGTGAAACCCTTGCTCACGACAACATCGTAGCCCGATGCCTTTTCCCAGTGATGCGCCTGCATTTGTGCGTGGATGAAGTCAGCAAGCTGCCGCTGGTAATACTGGAGCACGTTGGTGAGTTCGGATTCGTCCTTCAGATAGCCGCGCAGGTGATTCACCAGTTGCCCGGTCAGTTCGTAGAGCAGGTCGGCGTGGTGGTCGTAGGAAATGTCGTCGAAATCGATCAGCGTCCGGACAAGGCCGTCCTCCATGCGAACTTCCGCTGGCCCGCTTCCCGACGATGTCAACATTTCCTGCTGATGGGTGCGCAGGTGCTGGATGAGGATGTCGCGTTCGACCGGCTGATAGTGAATGGAGCTCGCGTCCAGTTTGAACGGGTGGAACCCGCTCGTCACCTCACCTTTTGGCACGACCAAGATGCATGGGATGTCGATGGTCTGCTGGACGACCAACGCGGTTGTTTTTGCCACGACGGCGGCGATGTTGACCTCGTCCATGACACCGGCCAATTCGCCCTGAACAGGAGTCATCTCTTCCATGACTCTGGATGTGATCTCCTGCTGGATCTCCGTCTGCAAAAGCTGGTTTGAACTCGGAAGTTGCTCGTACCGGTTAATGACCTCGTAGGCAATTTTTGCAATCTTCTGCTCTGCTTCTGTTGCAAAAATAGGTTTCGCGGCCGACGCGCCGGATTCCGTGATGGTTGTGGAACTGGATTCCAGCGACTGCCCTCCGATTTGCGCCAGAATGCCCGACTGCGAGACGACCGTTGCCAGCCGCTGATGCTGCCCCGCTGGTTCGAGAATAATTTTTTCCAGTCTGATCTGCGAGTCTGGCCGATTGGCTTCGTCGACGATTTCTTGAAACCTGTCGTGGGCCACGATGGTCAGCCGGTCCACCGCGCTGACCCCGGTGCGCTTTCCGTATGGAAGGCGCAATCCCCGCCCGATGGACTGCTCGATGAGAATCCGGGCGTTGGCCGCGCGAAGCGGGATGATGGTATAAAGGTTGGTCACGTCCCATCCCTCCTTGAGCATGTTGACGTGAATGACGATCTCGGTCGGCTCGTCAGTGTGCTCCACTTTGAGCAGACGGCTGATCATCTCCTCTTCCTCGGCTCCGGTCTTGCTGGAGTCCACTTGGATGACCTTTTCTTTATAGCGACCCTCAAAAAAACCATCGGACTGGATGAGCCGCAATAACTCCCCGGCGTGGGTCGTGTCCCGGGCGATGACAAGCACGAAGGGCTTCACGATCATCTGCCCGGTTTCCCGCGCATAGGTTTCCAGCCGCACCTTCACGTCCTCATGCAGGCGGATGCCATCCTCCAGTTTGATCTTTTCGATCTCGGCGGCGGAAAACTGTTTGGGGTCGAAGTTTTCCTGAGTGGCCACGGCTGGCTCCTTCACGAACCCATCCTGCATGGCTCTCGCCAGCGGATAGTCGTAAATCACGTTCTTGAACTGGACCGCCTCTTTGGGGCCTTCGATGAACGGCGTGGCCGTCAGTTCGAGCCCGAGCACCGGTTTGAGTTCATTGATGGCCCGCACCCCCGCGCTGGCCCGGTAGCGGTGCGATTCGTCCATGATGAGCACGAGATCGGGGAGAGCCGCCAGATACTCGAAGTAGCTCTCGCCGATGTATTCCGAGAGCCGCTTGATGCGCGGAGATTTCCCGCCGCGCACCTCGGAATTGATCTTCGAGATATTGAAAATGTTGACCTTGCAGCGCAGTACCTGATCGAACATCGTGCCCGCTTTCGCCTCGTAGTTGTCACCCGTGATGATTTCCGGCGCTTCCTGGGCAAACTCGGCGATGCCCTTGAAGACATATTTGGGAGTGTTCGGCGTGAAGTCGGCGATCAGCTTGTTGTAGATCGTCAGGTTCGGAGCCATGACGAAGAAGTTGTTGATGCCGTGGGCGAGATGCAGATAGCTGATGAATGCTCCCATCAGCCGCGTCTTGCCGACGCCAGTTGCCAGAGCGAAGCAGAGCGACGGAAATTCGCGCTCAAAATCCGTGACCGTTGGATACTCGCCGCGGATGATCTCGAGCGCAGCAGCCAAATCCGCAGCCTTGTTCGGCGGAACGATTTCGGTGATGCGGTCGAGGATTTCCAGCGAGTGACGCTGGGGCGGGCGCAGGCTCAGGCGTCCGGCAATAGCGTTGACGTGTCGGTTCATGATTTTGAAATGGGGTTCCAGATGGGATGGTTGGCCCAAGCTTCGGGTAGTCCCATCGACGCGCGGGGGACATCGGAATATTCGTTAAAGAGAGCTTCTGCTCTTTCGTGCCATCGGCTGGATGGGGAAATCATCCGCAGCATGTGGCGGCAGATCATGAGAATGATCCCGCATCGGTCGGTGGGAAGTTTGTTTTCGCCGTGCCAGTCGGGAAATTTCCTCGAATTCGGCAGCAGGGGCGGATAGCCGAGAACACGGTTCCAGAAGCGGGAGTGATGGGCGCAGATATTTCTGGCGGCATTGAGGCTGCGGAGCCAACTCAAGGTTACTTCGTCCGGCAGTCCGTATTCTTCGGCAACGCGGCGTTTCAGGTCGGGCTCGACTCCTTTGAAAAACGTGAGGAGACTCCCCATGCTCATCAACTCCGCAAGCATCCAAATGGGAAGATTTCTGTGATGGTCGCCGTATTTGTCGAAGAAGTGCTTTTTGAATGTCTCCTTGCTGCGGTCGGTTTCCTCCTGGAGAGCGGTCCGCCATTCCAGGTAGTCCCCGATCGAGAGCTTCGGAAGGTTGGCATCATCGCAATATCCGAACGGGCCATTGGCGTGGGCAAAGTGGAAAACCAGTTTGGTCCGCACGGACACCTCGACACGCTCGATGGCGTCGAGCGTCAGAACCCGGAGCCGCCGGTCAAAGCAATATCGCCTCCAGACGGTTTGCAGATTCGTGCCTTCAACAAACCGGTCCAGCGGCTTGTCTTGCTCATCGCGGAGCCGGAAGGGGTGGAGATACCCCGCCAGCCGGTAATAGCTGACCGCTTGAAGCCGGGAGATCAATTCCTCCCGGTCGGCCGCCAATCCCCGCTCCAACAACCGGTCGGCCTGGTCCTCAAAGCGCAGGGGTTCCTTCGGATACTCCATCAGAATCGGCTCCTCTCCATGGCTGCACAATGGCATCCGGGCAAAAAAAACCCGCCGGAATTAAGCGTCATGTCCTCGAAAGGACCGAGAGGCTCGGCGGGCTTGCTGAGGTAAAATTCGACGAAACGTGCGCGCACGTCAAGGGCAAAGAACGGGGCGGGCGGGATTATCGCGGTCTTCACCGCGCTCTGCATTTTGACTTCGCATTGCTGTCGATCCCGCTCCAGCGGGATGGGCAGTCGAACCCACGACCTCCTCCGCGTCGCCGAGGCTTCGCGTGAGTCCCTCATAGAAACTCCTGTTGTCCCATCGGTGGCGGGGCCTTGGGGAGGTTTTCCACTTTGAGGCTGTAATCGTCGTGCCCCCACTCGCACCGGGTGAGGACGGCTTTGGGGATTTTCTTCACGGTCAGGTTCGGGTAGCCTTCCTTGCGTCCCCGGAACGCAGAACAGACCACCAGCAGTGAACGCTCCGACCCTACTTCGTCGCTCAATTGCTGGAGCTGGTCATGGCTCAGGCTCGCCGTCGTCACGTAGAGAAAATCCCGCTCCGTGGAACGCCCGTGCTGCCAATAAATCGTTTCGCTCGGCGCATAGGTGAACCCCTCCAGCTTGCAAACCGCCTCGGCCAGCATCGGGGCATTGAATTCTTTGCTGATCACCCAATTCCCCCACCGGTCCTGCGTAAGCAGCGAAGGCGCGAGCCGGTAGTATCGAAACCCGCCGCCACCCTTCCAGCCGACGGACTCGGTAATGCCGCCGGGGTCCGCGCCGTCCACCACTTTTTTCAGCCGGGGAATAATGTGCGTGTGGCAATGCTCTCCCAGTTCCACCATGATCCAGCGTCGCCCCATCTTCTGCGCCACCGCGCCGGTCGTGCCGGAGCCACCGAAGGAATCCAGAACCCAGTCGCCGGGGTTCGTGGATATAATCAGAATACGTTCCAACAGGCCCTCCGGCTTTGGTGTGGCAAAGGGTTCGATCTCAGGAAAAAGTTTACGCAAATGGTCGCGCTTTGCGTCTTGATTAGATCCGACTTCACTCGCTGGCCACCACGTCCGAGGAACAACTCCTTGCTGAACTTCGGTCAGGTAACGCTTGATGATCGGCATGCTATCGCCCTTGGCTCCAAAATAGGCTCGCCCTTCGGCCCTTGCTCTATTGAGGTTCTCCATGGAAAACCGCCAAAAGTTACCTTTGGGCGGCACAACTTCCCTGCCCGAAGGCAGAGTTATAGGAAACCGAGCGGATTCAGATCCGCTTTTCGCTGTTCCATTGTCGCCTTGGAGCCATGGGCCACGCGGATCGTTGTCTGGGTTTCGATAACGAGATTCTTGTGCCTCGGAGCGAGGCAAAAGATTTCGAGATTTTCGCCAAATGCTCCGATCCTTTGCATAAAGAAGAAGGTGGTCGTGTGCCGAAGATATGTCCGTATCGCCTCGACGCCCTTGATCTTTTTCCCAAGCAATTGAACTTACAAAATTCTGGCGGCCAAAAACCTCATCACAAAGAACTTTGAGGTAGTGACACTCGTTGTCATCAATAGTGATCCAAATCGCTCCCTCATTGCCGAGCAGTCGTTTCAATATCTCAAGTCGCTCTCTTATCAGCGACAGCCACAGCGAATGTTCGACCCCGTCGTCATAATGCTCGAATGCGCTGCCCGTATTGTAAGGCGGGTCGATGAAGACGCACTTGATCCTGCCCGCGAACTCCTGTTCGAGGGCTTTGAGGGCGAGGAGATTGTCGCCGAAGATGAGGCGGTTGTCGAAGATGTCGCCCGGATCATTCTCCCGCGAAGGCGCGAAGCCGCGAAGGGGGGAAGAGGTTCCGAGGTTTTCCGAGTCCGTGCATTTCTTCGCGTTCTTCGCGCCTTCGCGTGAGACCTTTTCCTTCACCCGGAATTTCGCATGATACGACATCTCCGGGTCCTCGAGCAAAATGCGCGGTTCAAGCCGGGGGCGGTTCTCCTTCCCGATCCACGTCAGCTCGAGTTTTTGTTTTTTCGACACGTTCATCAAATTATAGCCGGTGTTTGAGACGTTTTGGCGTCTGGACTCGCGGCTGTGGCTTCCGTCCAAAGACAGCTTTTCTTCCAAGTGACCGCAACACCCTTCTGAATGATTTGCTGCAAACTCGGCGGAACGACAGGGGGGGTCCTGGACGTTAGCTTCCGGGCGATATATCGGGCGATCAGCGGCTTACCTGTATCGTCGCTTAAGCCGAGTTCTTTTCTGGCCGCAGCCGTCAGGGCATCAACATCTGGAAGTTCTCCTCGCAAATCTGTTTCCCATTTCTTTTGGAAGCACGCCACGCCGTCTGCCACTAGGAGGGCCTTCGGCTCGTTTGCGGGCTCGCCTCCCAATGCAAGAAGCTCTTTTGATTTTTCTATGATGTTCTTCTCCGGGTTTCCACTGTCGTAATCCAGAAGCAGGTAACAGGGAATGTGCAACTCATTGAAAATCCTGAACAGCCGATCCATCATCCCTTTGCCACCGCATTCCACAATACTGATGTTTTGCGGATCGAAAGCGCAGTTTTCAATGGCGTCGGCATAGATCGGAAGGCTGTATTCTTCAGTTGCCCCTTCGACAAGAATGATCTTGGCCGCGAAGAAGCCTTCGTTGCGGCGCGGATTGTATGCGTGGGAATACAAGTCACGCATGGAATCAGCAGTAACATTTCCTTTGAGCCTCGGAACGCGCGCCTCCAAATCGACAATCATCTTTGCCATCGGCAACTGCCACGCTTCGCTCTGCGTCAGTTTTTTCCCATCCGCCTTTTCAACACGGCATTCTAGTCTGATGATTTCGTCAAAGCAGGCCACATCGACCAGCAGGGAAGAATGTGTCGAAAACACAACCTGGTCGCCACCTCCGGCAATTTTTCGGAATACACGACGGATCGTCCGTTGCGCTTGCGGGTGCATGTAGAGTTCCGGCTCTTCAACGGCGAGGATGAGACTCCGTTTTTTGCCATCTGGTGAGGATGTCATTAACTCGGCGTAACGCCTGAGAATTGTGAAGATGACCGCTCGTTGTAGTCCGTGCCCCTTGTTCTCAACCGAGTTTCTAAAACCATCATCAATGAAGAGCTTCGGCGCGCTCAAGAGAGCTTCCAAGGTCGGCGTTTGAAATTCGATCTCCAAATCGCATCCGACAAAAAAGTCGCTCAACAGCTTGTTCAACTGGTTTTCCGTATCGGCAATCAAGGGGACTCGCTCCACTCCGCCAAGCCTATTCATTTGCTTGGAGACTTCTGCAAGAATGCTTTCGATCTTGGTTTTCTTGTCAGCAGCGACCGTATCCAGAATTGCGAAGAGGAGTTTTCCGAACGGACTGGACTTTGTACCCTTGGATTCTTCAGTGACGTCTCGAACAGCAGGAACAAGAATGAAGAATGGGAGCGTTCCCTTCAGAACATTGGCGTAGCCTTTCGGATTGTCTATCCATGCATCATCCATCGGAATGCTCGCTGCATTAGCGGTCACGAACTGTTTTGCTTTTTCCTTCCACTCCCCCACGGTCGGCTTTTTGGTAACTCCTGCCCAGGAATCTGCAAATGAAATGCCGTTGATTACGAGCTGATCTTTTGTTTTCCACCACTCGGCGACGCTGTCTCCGCTGATCTTGGATTCCTGAAGCCACTCCACTTTTGGAGTCGGCTGCTTGTAGTGTTGACTGATATTGATCTTTTCTTCGTCATCATCTGCATTGGATTCACCGGTTTTCACACCCATCCTTGCAGAGCGGGCCATGTGGAACGTCCCATCGGTTTTGAGACATCCAGCGAGCGCTTCGTTTTCCTTTTCCGTGAGACCCGTGAAGATGGCTTCCACCCGGATTTCCAAGGTTGTATCCTTGTTCCAAAAAGATTCGTCGTTCAACGCCTTTGTGCTCGGATTGAAAAGGAAGTCCAAAGCTCGAAGCACCGCCGACTTGCCGGCGTTATTTGCTCCGACGAGTGCGTGCATGTCGCCGATTTGCAAGGTCACGTCCCGACAAGAACGGAAGTTTTGAATGCGAACTTGTATCAGTTTCATTGTTTGCCTCCGACTTCCTTCACATCTTCAATTGCCGTCAATTCCAATCCCTCAATCTCCTGGATTGTCGAACCGGCGATGCCTTGCAGGTCGCCATACATGCCGACGGTGGATTGCATGACGCGCTCAATTTGTTCATCGCGCTTGGCCCATTGTTTCGTAATGGCCTTTTTCTCCTTGTCGAGGTCTTCCTTCATTGAACTGAAAGCTTCTACAATGGCTTGGACCCGCTGCCGGAATCGCGGCCCGGTGAGGTATTGATAGACCAACTCCATTTTTGTCTGCTGGCCTTCGGATGCCTGGCGCGCAGTGGCGATTTCCATGAGGGTGTAGCGCATCGTCACGGCGACGGGGAGCGCCGCTTGCGGTGTTGCAACCCAAACGCCTTCGACCAAGCCAAATGTCTCAATCCCTTTTGGAAGCACTTGGCTGATGATGACTGCGATTTCCGCTTTCGCTGTCCGCTGGTCGTCGCGGAGTTTCGCCAGCCAGCCGTCGCTCCAATTTTTGGTTCGCTTGGATTCCCACAGGATCGTTCCGCTTTGTTGACCAAGCGGACTGATGACGCGCTGCAAAATGTCGCCGCCATGTTCACCTTTCGCCACAGGCTCAATCGTATCATGCGGGAATTTTGCTTTCAGGAGTGTTTCGAGTTCGAGTTCCTGAACCTCGCCTTGAAGCTGTTGCGAGCCCTGCTCGGCTCGGCGTTTCAGATCTTCGATTTGCTTCTGCATGGAAGCAATCGTTTGTTCCGCCTCAGAAACCTTGAGCCTCAATTCGTCTTCCGCTTCTTTTTTCGCCTGTTGGCGGGTAGCGGCAAGCCCTTCCGAAATTCGCTTTTCAACTGTCAGGTCAAGCTCGCGCTTTGCGTCATCAAGCTCGCGCTGCTTTTTCAGTAAATCGGTCTGTGCTTTTTGCGCCTCGGTGAGCTTTTCATCCTGTTTTTTTAGAATCTCCTGAAGGTCGGCAACCTCTTTTGACTTTTGATCGAGGTCGTTGGACAGGGCAAGTTTGGCTTTTTTGCCTTCTTCGGCGACGATGATTGTGCGTTCTTGCTGGACCCTTGCCGCCACTTGCGATTCGAGCGAATCTTTTGCTTTAGAAAGTGCGGCCTCGCGTTCTTGAATAGATTTTTCACGCCCGGCAACATCGAGGTCTTTCTGTGCCAAACGCTTCTCAAAATCGAGTCGCGTGGATTCAATGAGCGGGGCAGCAAGCGATTCAGTCAGCTTGATCTCACTTTTGCACTTCGGACAAATAATGGTTGGCTCTTCCATAGTTTTTTTCGGGCTTTATGGGATCTAAACAAGTCCCTTCCACGCAATTTCGACTTTGTGCTTGAGGGTATTGAAGCTGCCGGGCGACACGCGTTTTTCCCGGTGTTGCAAACGCCCGAGCACGATGCTGGGTGTGATGCCCTGCTTTTTGGCAAAGGCCCGTATCACGCCCTCGCCGGGGCGGGCAGGGAGCGTGGCTAGAAAAGCGCTCCAATCGGCGGGTGCGATGAGGAAGTCGCCCGCCCAGTCGTTGGCCTCCTGTTCCTTGGGATTGTCCACGCCGCGATATTCGACAAAGACATCGCGTTTTCCGTGGAGCAGGATATGCGCGGCCTCGTGGAAAAAGGTGAACCAGAGGGAGTCATCCGTTTTGTAGCGCAAGCTGAGCTGGATGATGGCTTTCTCCGGGGTGAGCCAGCGGGTGAATCCAGAGACATGGGTCTTCGGAAGTTCCGGCACCAGGACGACCGCCACGCCGGATTTCGCACAAAGCCGACAGACTTCCGGCCATGCTTCTGCCGGGTTCTTTGCGGTGAGCGCGCGGATTTTCAGCAGGTTGGCGGCAAACGCTTCCTTTTCGTAGGGCAGGCATTCGCGTTTTTGCGCGATCACTTCCCCGGCACGGAGCCATGCGCTCAAGTCGCCCAGATCGGTCTTGAAGTGTCCGGATTCACGGGCGGCACCACACAACTCGCCGTAGGTAGATTCCCATTGTTTCGGTGAGGCGACGCCAAAGTATCGGAGGAGCTGGCCGACGCGCTCCACTTTGTTCATGAGAAACGGCACGAGGCAGAGGTCGGCCATCTTATTGTAGGAAAAGCGATCCACCCAGCCGACTTCCTCCTGCAACCGCTTTTCATCCTGCAATCGGGCGATACGTTCGCGGTAATTCGACTCCGCATTGTTCCAGAATGAGGCGGGGACGCCCGTGACCTTTTCCAGTTGCAGGGCGGTTTCCGGCATGATCTGGGCGGTGCCTTTGATGATCTGGTTGATCGTTTTCAAAGGACGCCCCATGCGGGTCGCCAGTTCTTTCTGGGTCAGCCCAAGGGTCTCCAGTGTCTCGAGGAGGGTTTCTCCGGGAGGGAAGGCATAATCGGGTTGGAAGGAGAATTTCGCGCTCATTTTTTATGGGTATCTACAATTTCGGTGACGGTGACTTGGGTGATACGCGACCAGTCCAAGCCCTCATCAGGTTTGCGGGGCGTCTCGGCATGATCCGGCACCATCAGCAGCCGGTAAGGGTGTTTGACATCCACGGAAATCTGTTCATTGCGGTCGGCTTTTAATTCATGCACCCGTGTCTGCGGGAGTTTGGCAAGCTCGGCCAGGTTCTCCGCATCTGCGACTTGCTGGAGCCGGAGCAGGATTCGCCTGCCGTTGTCGGGGCCGTAAGTGCGCAGGGTTTCTTTTTGACTCCCCAGCAGCTTCGCGAGTTTTTTGTTGATGAATGAAATTTGCATCGGAGGCGGAAAGTGTCAACAAAAGATTTACCCAAAGGGTTAAACGAAATTATCAGTCTCACGAAATGCGTTGTCCGCCAGCTTTCCAAGGCTGTCCGATGTGCGCCGCTTGGTCAACTCGTGGGCGAAGTCTTTGGCATGGCAATCGATCAGCACGGGAAAGCCGCAACGCTATCCAGAAAATCCCGCACTCACAAGGCTGCATGCCCTCTCCAAACCCGCGCGGGGGAAATGGGAAGTCTGACCTGAACAAGCGGGTCAGATCGCCTCGAACCGGCTCATGCGCTGGAGAAGGAGGATGCGCTCCTCGATCTGGGCGGCGTCCACGGTTTTCAGACGCTCGAGACTGAATGCCTCGACGTTGAAGCTGGCCAGAACGGTTCCGAAGACGACCGCGCGGCGGAGCGCCTCGAAACCGACCGGCCCGTCGTCGCTCTCGCGGGCGAGGACCCCCGCCAGGCCGCCGGCAAACGTGTCGCCCGCCCCGGTCGGATCGTGAATGTCCTCGAGCGGAAACGCCGGACAGCTGAAAAAATCGCCCTGGGCACCGAAGAGGAGGCATCCGTGCTCACCCTTCTTGATGGCGACATACTTCGGGCCGAGCGCTAGGATCGCCTTCGCCGCCTTGACGAGGTTCGTCTCGCCCGTGAGCTGCCGGGCCTCGCCGTCGTTGAGGATCAGCATGTCCACGCGCCCGATGAGCCGCAGCAGGGAGTCCTTCGCGATGTTGATCCAGAGATCCATCGTGTCGGCGATGACGAAGCGCGGCTTCGCGACCTGGTCGAGCACGTGGTGCTGGAGGTCGGGCGCAATGTTTGCCAGAAGGATGAACGGCGTCGCCTTGTAGCTTGCGGGCAGCGTCGGCGTGAAGTGCTCGAAGACGTTGAGCGCGACCGAACGGGTCTCCCGGGTGTTCATGTCCCACAGGTATTCGCCCGACCACCGGAAGGTTTTTCCGGGAACGATCTGGAGGCCCTCGAGATCAATCCGGCGGCCGCGCAGAAGCTCGATGTGCTCTTTCGGAAAATCCTCGCCGACGATCCCGACAAGGTTCACCGGACTGAAATACGAGGCCGCCACCGCGCCGTAGGACGCCGAGCCACCGAGGAGGTTCGGATGCTCCTCGACCGGGGTTTTGATGTCATCCAGAGCGATCGAACCAACGATGAGGACGGACATGGGATCAGACGGATTTGCAGAACTCCTCGATGCGGTCGAGGCCGGTCTTGATGATGTCGAGGCTGGTCGCGTAGCTGAGGCGCACCGTGCGGTCGTCGCCGAACGCAACGCCCGGGACAAGCGCGACATTCGCCTTGCTCAGCAGGCGGTCGGAGAAGTTCTGCGACTTGAGCCCGAACGAGCTGATGTTCGCGAGCACGTAAAATGCGCCGAGCGGCTTGACGGCTGTGATGCCCGGGATGCCGCTCAGGCGCTCGAACATATACTGGCGGCGGATGTCAAATTCCTCGCGCATGTCGGTGACGCACTGCTGGTCGCCGGTGAGCGCCGCCAGGGCACCATACTGCGCGAACGAGCAGGGGTTCGACGTCATGTGGCTCTGCATCGAATCGATCGCCTTCGCGATCGGCGCGGGCGCCCCGAGGTAGCCGATCCGCCAGCCAGTCATCGCGTAGGCCTTGCTGAACCCGTTCACCGTGATCGTGAGGTCGTAGGCCTCGGGCGTGAGCGAGGCGATGCTGACGTGCTCGGCCCCGTCGTAGGTGAGCTTCTCGTAGATCTCATCCGAGAGGATGTAGATGTCCTCCTCGGCGGCGACTTCGGAAATCGCGCGGAGCTCCTCGCGCGAATAGACCGAGCCGGTCGGGTTGCCGGGCGAGTTGATGATGACCATCTTCGTGCAGGGGGTCATCGCATTCTCAAATTCTCCGGCCGTCATCTTCCAGCCGTTCTCCTCCTTCGTGTTCACGATGACCGGCACGCCTCCGACGATGCGCACCATCTCGGGATAGCTGAGCCAGAACGGGGCCGGGATGATAACTTCGTCGCCGGGGTTCACGACGGCGGCGATCGCGTTGAAACAAGACTGCTTGGCCCCGTTGCTCACGATCACTTGGCCGGGCTTGTATTCCAACTTGTTGTCGGCGGAAAACTTTTTCGAGATCGCCTGGCGGAGCTCGGCGAGTCCGGAGCTCGGGGTGTATTTCGTATGCCCTTTGTTGAGCGCCTCGATGGCGGCTGCCTTGATGTGCTCCGGGGTGTCCATGTCGGGTTCGCCGGCTCCGAATCCGCAGACGTCAACGCCTTCGGCCTTGAGGGCCTTGGCTTTGCTGTCGATGGCAAGGGTGAGGGACGGGGTGAGTTCGGTGAGGCGGGACGCGATTTCCATAGGTGTTGAATGATTATTGATGAGCCACGGGCAAGCCGTGGGCAGTCGGGCAACTTATCGGGCCGCAGGGTGCCGCGTCAACCGGGATTTTTCACTTCTATTCCAGCCGCACCCGGGGATCCACAACCGCGTAGAGGATGTCGGAAACGAGATTCCCGATCAGGACAAGCCCGGCAACGATGAAGTTGAGCGCGACGAGCGTCGGATAATCCCGCTCGAGCGCCGCCTCGTATCCCAGGCGCCCCATCCCCGGATAAGCAAAGATCATCTCGACGATCACCGAGCCGCCGATCAGCGCGGGGAGAAGCCCGCCGATGCCGGTGATGAGCGGGCGGATCGAATTCCGCAGCGCGTGCTTGTAAAACACGACGTCCTCCTCGAGGCCTTTCGCCCGCGCGGTTCGGATGTAATCCTCGCGGAGCGTCTCCAGCATGCTGGCCCGGATGTAGCGGGACTGAACCGCGATCCCCCCGAGCGAGAGGATGATCGCCGGCAGCGCGACATGCCACACCCGGTCGAGCCCGGCAGAAAAAATATTCGGAAAGTCGATCCCATACGACTGCGTGCCGAGCACGGGCACGGACGTCCATTTGACGAGTGCGATGATCGCGAGGTTGGCGATCCAGAACGTGGGCACGGCGATGAAGACGAACGCTCCGAGCGAGGCCCAAAAATCCGGCGGCCGCCCGACATGCCGCGCACAGTAAATCCCGAGCAGGAGTCCGAAGGCGAGCGAGATGAGGATCGAGGCGACGTTGAGCGTGATCGTCGCGGGCATCCGCTCAAAGATCCGATCGAGAACCGGGCGGTCATCCTTGATGCTCTTGAGCCGGCCGCTGAAGAGATCCCGCATGTTCAGCCAGTATTGCTCGTGGATCGGGCGGTCGAGATGGAACTTTTTCCGGAACATCTCCTTCACCTGCGGCGTGATCTTCGGGTTCAGTTCGCCCCAGGGATACGGGCTTCCCGGCGCCATCGTCATCATGAAAAAGGACACGAGGCTGATTCCGAAAATCAGCACGAGGCTGATGAGAAGCCGCCGGATGATGAAAGGAACCACGGCGGCTTATCCTGCTGGGCTGGCCGCGATTTTCTTCATGCCATCCACCCCGCCGCCGGACTCGTAGCCATCGAGCTCCCGGATCCGGCGCGCGTGGCGGCCGCCATCGAACGGGGTCTCCAGCCAGATGTCCACGACCCGGAGGGCGATCTCAATCGAGAGCATGCGCTCGCCCATCGAGAGGACGTTCGCGTCGTTGTGCCGCCGCGAAAGCTCGGCCGTCTCGTCGTTCCAGCAGAGCGCGCAGCGGACGCCCCGCACCTTGTTGGCGGCGATCGCCTCGCCGTTTCCGGATCCCCCGAGCACGATCCCGCGCTCGGCTTCTCCCCGCGCCACCGCCTCGGCGGCCGGAATGATGAACAGCGGATAGTCGGTGCTCGCTTCCGAATGCGTCCCGCAATCCACGACCTCGTGGCCGGCTTCTTTCAGATGCGCGACGATCCGCTCCTTGTATGCGAATCCCGCATGGTCGCTGCCGATGCTGATTTTCATTGGACGGGGACAGGTTGGTCGGAGTGGGGTGCCTGGGCGGTGAGGCCGAGATCCGCCAAGAGCCGCCGGTCCTCGTCCACGCCCGGATTCCCCGCAGTGAGAAGCTTGTCGCCGTAAAAAATCGAGTTCGCCCCGGCGAAGAAGCAGAGCGCCTGCGCCTCGCGGGTGAGCCGGGCGCGTCCGGCCGAGAGGCGGACTTTCGCGCGCGGCAGCACGATCCGAGCTGTGGCAATGAGCCGCACCAGATCAAAAATATCCACCGGCGGCGCGTCTTCGAGCGGGGTCCCCGGCACCGGCATCAGGCAGTTGATCGGCACGCTCTCGGGCGGCGGGTCGAAGTGGCAGAGCACCTCAAGCATCTTCAGGCGGTCGGTGACCGTCTCGCCCATGCCGATAATCCCTCCGCAGCAGACGCTGATCCCCGCGCGCTGCACCGCCCCGATCGTGTTCAGGCGGTCCTCGAACGTGTGGGTCGTGACGATGTAGGAATAGTGCTCGGGCGAGGTGTCAATATTGTGGTTGTAGGCGGTGAGCCCGGCCTCCTTGAGCTCCCTCGCCTCCTCGTCGCCAAGCTGCCCGAGCGTCACGCAAACCTCGAGCCCGAGCCGGCCGACCTCGCGCACGGTTTCGAGCATCTGCTCAAATTTCTTGTCGCCCTTCCGAACCCCCTTCCAGGCCGCCCCCATGCAGAACCGGGTCGAGCCATTCGCCTTCGCCATCTGGGCCACCGGCAGCACCTCGTCCACCGTCATGAGCGGCTGGCGCTCGAGATCGGTGCCGTATCGCGAGCTCTGCGCGCAATACCCGCAGTCCTCGCTGCACCCGCCGGTCTTCACGCTCAACAACGTGCAGAGCTGGACTTCGTTCCTGTTCCAAAATTCCAAATGCACGCGCCGGCTCTCGTGGATGAGATCGAAAAGCGGACGGCTGTAAATCTGAGTGAGTTTTTCCAGTGTCGGTGTCACAGGCCTGAATTTTCTACCCGCCCCGGTGCTGCGAGTCAACCGGCACGTTCGGCTGAATCGCACGGGCTCATGCCAAAAAACACAACAAACCCCACTTCCTCCCTCCGTTCGACTTTTACAAATAATGTCCCACCTGGGACATTATTTGTAAGCGCTCTGGGGGGGGAAGTCAGCCCGCGACCGAGCGGACGGTGCCGTCGGCAAATTTCGTGGCGAGCGTCTGTCCGGCGGATACCGCGCGCGCTGAGCGGATCAGGGATCCGTCGGCGGCGAAGGTCATCGTGTAGCCGCGGGCCAGGGCGGCGGACGGGCTCAGCGCGGCGAGCACGGCAGAATGCCTGCCCAGGTCGGCTCGCGCGGCCGCGAGGCGTTTCTCCGAGCCCTGCCGCATCGCGGTCTGGAACCGCACAAGATCCGACAGCGCCACGGAGATTTTTTTCGCCGGGCTGTGCGAGGAAAGGATTCCGGCGGATCTCTCGACACGGAGCCGCCGGGCCTGCACCCAGTCGCTTCCCGCGCGATGAATGTCGTCCGACATCCGGTCCATGTCCTGCCGGCTCTGCTGGAGCCTCCGGCAGGGTTCGGAAAACAGCGCGGTGCGCCGAAATCCTTCGACCCGCTCGCGGGCGGCATCCAGCCGCGAGGCGAGCGAGCGGCCCAGCCTTGAGGAAAAATGCCCCAGCTGTTCCAGAAGCTCGCCGGCATCCGCGCTCAAAATCTCCGCCGCCGCGCTCGGGGTCGGGGCCCGCACATCGGCCGCAAAATCCGAGATCGTGAAATCGATCTCGTGCCCGACCGCGCTCACGACCGGCACCGGGCTCGCCGCGATCGCCCGGGCCACCGCCTCCTCGTTGAACTCCCACAAGTCCTCGAGGCTGCCGCCGCCGCGGGTCACCACGATCACATCCACCGGTTCGATCCCGAGTTCCGCCGGATTTCCCAGAAGCCGGATCGCCTCGGCGATCTCCGCCGCAGCGCCTTTCCCCTGCACCCGCACGGGAAAAATCACCACTCCGATCCCCCTCTGCCGCCGGTGAAGCACATTCAAAAAATCGCGGATGGCCGCACCGGTCGGCGACGTCACGACGCCGAGCCTCCTTGGAAACCTCGGGAGCGGACGCTTGCGCTCGGGGCCGAAAATCCCTTCGTCGGCAAGGCGGCGCTTCAGTTCCTCGAACTTCGCCTGCAGCGCGCCCACCCCGCACTCCCGCACCCGGCGCACGATGATCTGGTAGTTGCCGCGCGCCTCGTAAACCGTGACCTGCCCGAACACCTGAACCTGCACGCCATCTTCAAATTTCATCCCGCGCAGCTGCGCCGCCTGCCCGGCGAAAAGCACGCAGGCGACTTGCGACGACGCATCTTTCAGCGTGAAATACACATGCCCGGACGCCTGGCGCCGCAGGTTCGAAACTTCGCCCTCCACCCAGACCTCGCCCAGACCGGACTCGATCAGCTCCCGGATCTTCCGCGTCAGCGCCCCCACGCTCAGCACAGCCGGCCCGGCCGCAGGCGGGTCGTCGGCCCGCGGACCGCCGCGCAAATCAAAATCCAATTGCATCCCGCGATCCTGCCTGATCCCCCTGCGATATGCAACTTCCGGCCATCCCTCCGCATGCCCTGTAGCGGCTGTCTGCGGCTGTCGCTCTTCTCCCTGCCTGTCTCACCTCTTCCGAGAATTTTCCGCAACCACATCCGCCCGATGGATCAACAAATGCAAGAATAGGCGCCCCCCTATGCCCTTGATGGGACTGCCCGCCGGACGCATCCCTTCGGGGCCGCTTCGGTCGTCAGGGCGGAGCTGTTTCCGGGGGATGCGGCCAGTAGGGAACGGGGTCGCCGAGCGCAGCGGCGAGCCATGCGATTTCCTGCTCGTAGAGCATGTGGGCACCGATGAAGTTTTTCCATGCCGCCTCGCGATCGGTTTTCAGTGCGGCCCCGGCTTTTGCAAGCATCTCGCGTAACAGTGTAGCCCGATAGGTTCACCATTGGCGTGGAGCCGAAAATCACATCTTGGGCGTGGGTTGGGGAGGATCGGAAGAGGGCGCGGAACATGTCGATGCCCTTTGCTCCCTGGAGGGTGGCGGTCTGGGTGAGGGAGCCGAAGACGGAGATGTTCTCCGAGCCGGTCGCGCTGCGGGTTGGCGCTCCTCAAACATCCAGAAAGCGGACAAGCCTTCCAAGTGCGGGCAGTTGTCGCGGTAAGGGCAGACAAAGCCATCGGGGGCCGTTTTCCATCGCCCCATATATTAGCGGGGATCCTTTGCTTTGAGTAAGGCCCAATTGACCTCGGAGAGTTCTTTGAGCAACTCCTTGAGTTTGCGGTGTCGATCAATCCTCGTCTGCACCTCTTCGAGCATCCCCGCCCGGATATATTTCGTGCGGGTTTTGCCTTTCTCCGCGGTGGTGAGGCTGAAGCCGCCACGCACTCCCTGAGTGGTGACGGACCCGATGAGGAAATCCAAATTGCTTGAGATTTCCTTGCGAAGGCGTTCCGCCTTTTGGCTGAGATTCCAAGTGGTTGTAGGCATATATAAAAAACAATCAGGCGTGTTCATGCGCCTGATTTCAATAAAAAGCAAGTGTTAATTTCCAAGAAATCAAAAAAACATTATCGCAAACCGACGATTTCACCCAGAAAACGGCTAAACTGTTACGCAATCACGCGCGACAAGGACGGCAAATCGAAGGTCGTCATCCCCGCAGTCACAACGGGCCAGAATTCCTCGGTCTCGATCTTCTGCCAGTTTGGCGTCAACAACTCGGAGACGCTTCCCGTGAACCAGTATTTCGGCGCCGGCGTCACTGGCTTCGGGCTCGTGCCCAACCGGCCTGCGGACTCGATGGGTTTCGGCATGGCGTGGTCATGGCTCAACCCGAATATCTTCAACCGCTCGAGCGAGCTGATGTTCCAGTGCTACTACCAGGCGCACCTCTACGGCGGGGCATTCTTCCAGCCCACGCTGAGCTACATCCCGACCCCCGGCGCCTCGTCCTCGTTCAGCGGAGCCTGGGCGATGACGATGCGGTTCACGCTGCTGTTCTAAAAGAAAAGCTGATTGGAAATCGCTTTTCGGAGTTCATCGCGATCCTGTTGCGAAGGCGTTGCCGAAGGGTTGCGTGGTACGCCGCGGTCGTGATGGTGACTGTCCATATGGACTCGAAGGTTGTCGGTGATGCCCGCTTCCAGTTAGGATATTTCGCATGTCGGACAGCATCAAATCACTCACCTCGGAAATCTGCGCCTTCCGCGACGCCCGGGACTGGCGGCAATTCCACAATCCCAAAGAGCTCGCCGTGGCGATCGCGGTGGAAGCGGGCGAACTCCTTCAATATTTTGTCTGGCAGAGCCCGGAGCAATCCGAACAGCGGGTCGCCGGCCGCAAAGCCGAGCTGGAGTCCGAGATGGCGGACGTGGCGATCCTGCTCTTCGAACTGGCGGACAACTGCGGCGTGAAGCTGGCGGATGCCATGCGCGCCAAGCTGGCCCGCAACGAAGTGCGCTATCCGGTCGCAGCGGCCAAAGGCTCGAACAAAAAATATAACGAGCTTTGAACGCCTCGTCGCCTGCATCTCGTGGCATGGGCATCCTGCCCATGCGTCACCTAATCCAGCAAGACATGGGCAGAAAACCAGCGCGACAGCGCAACGTGAAACGGGAGGGACGAATGTTTGGTGCAGGGGCACAACCGAAACGAAGTGAAGCATTGCCCATGCCACGGAATCCTTTCCAACGCACATGAGCGAGCACCGGCGCCGCCCGAGATACGCGGGCAAAAATCCCCGCCGGTTTGAGGACAAATACAAGGAGCTCAACCCGGAGAAATATCCGGACACGATCGCGAAGGTTCGGGCCTCGGGAAAAACCCCGGCGGGCTCGCATGTGCCGGTCCTGGCGGATGAGATCCTGGAGATTCTTTCGCCGCAAGCCGGGGAGATTGCTGTCGATTGCACGCTCGGCCATGGAGGCCATGCCGGAGCCATCCTCCAGCGGATTCAGCCGGGAGGGGTTCTGCTCGGGCTCGATGTGGACCCGATGGAATTGCCCAGGACCGAATCCCGGCTCCGGGCGCTCGGCTTCGGCCCGGAGATTTTCAAAACCAAAAAAACCAACTTTGCGGGCCTGCCCGCAGCGATGGCCGGCGCAGGTCTGGCCGGGGCGGATTGCCTTCTTGCCGACCTCGGGGTTTCGTCCATGCAGCTCGACACGCCGGAACGGGGATTTTCCACAAAAACTCCTGGGCCGCTGGATCTGCGGATGGATCCGCGCCGCGGGATCTCCGCCGCTCAGCTTCTGAAAAAGATCACCGCGCGCGCGCTGGAGTCGCTACTTGTGGAAAACGCCGACGAGTCCCGTGCGGGCATCCTCGCGCCGGTCCTGGCCGGGAGAGACTTCGCTTTGACCACCGCATTGTCGCAGGCCGTGCGGACCGCGCTCCGCGCTTATCCGGTGGAGGATCAGGACAAATCCGTGCAACGGGTTTTTCAGGCCCTGCGCATCGAGATCAACGGGGAGTTCAGCGCGCTCGATACGCTCCTGCGGGTCCTGCCCGCATGCCTCAACCCCGGCGGGCGCGCGGCGATCCTGACCTTTCACTCCGGTGAAGACCGCCGTGTCAAAAAAGCTTTTCAAGCGGGGTGCCGCGAAGGGGTTTATTCCGGAATCGCTGACCATGTGACGCGCCCATCTCCAGAGGAATGCCGCGCCAACCCCCGCGCCACATCCGCCAAGCTTCGCTGGGCCGTTCGGGCAATCGCTTGATGGAATTCGGGTCAGTCAAAGATTTCTGACGCCCCACGCGGTTCGCCCGACTTTTGCTTGGATCGGGGCGATCTGTCCGGCCGGGTCGCCGGACATCACATTTTCGCTGAGTTCGATATTCGAGGTGGCTCCGACCCGTGGCAACTCTGGGCCGCAAGGAAAAGAAACCCTCTTATTTCGCGGAAGCAGTCAAAGGCGTAAATGGCACGGCGGGCTCGAATTGGTTTGAGGTTTCGCCCGCGTAAACTTTGCCGCCGGTGAGCAGGAGGCGCTTGACCTTGGAGCCCGGGCTGAAATCCAACTTCCCCAGCTCGACCCAGAAGGTATTGGGGACCGTGGCCGAATCGTAGTAGTAAACCAAATGCTGGCTGTCGGACACGGTTCGCCAGATTGTGGACGCGATGTTCGGCTGGCCGGGCGTGGAAATGCCGAGCGGGACACTGACCGAACGGATGACGCTCAGCACGCTGGATACGCCCTGCAGCGCCGCTTCTTGGCCGGGGACGGCCTTGATGTAGTTGGGGTCGGCGGCGCGAGGAACCGCGTTGATGCCGAACCAGGTGCGGGCAAACCGGTCGGATGCGCGGGACGTCCCCGGCAAAAAGGCCGTCCCCCCCACCCCTTCCCAATAGCGGTTGATCGCGAGCTGCTGCGAGTATTCGGGGGAGTTGGTCATGACGGTGTATTGAGGCCCGTGGTGGATGACAAGCTTTCCGCCGATGTATTCCAGGATCGCGGAATCACCCGAGGCATCGGTCATCGAGAGATGGCCGTGTGCCGGGGAACCATTTGGGAGCACGGGAGCCGCCAACCGGAAGGGCTCTTTTTCTAAATCGCGGACCGCATCCGCCACCGTCGCATAATGATCGAGAACATATTGTCCCCACATGGAGATGCACATCGGGGGCTTGTCGCCGACCGATCCGTAGTCGGACTCGGCCAGGTAGAGCATGTTGATGGCCAGACCCTTTTCATTGAGCCCATCGACCGTTGCCACCTCGTAAATCGTCGTGATGACGCTGCCGTATTTCGATTCCCACTTGAGGGATTTCGCGCCGGCGGCCCCGTCGCGTTTCATGCCCCGGGGGAAAACCCAGAGATTGTTGCCGATGTCCTGCATCCAATCCATCGAGCGGCCGGTCAGGACCGTCCCCCCGTCGAGCTTCAGAACGGCGCGGGTGCATGCGAAAGTTGGCGCGGCGAGTGCCGCAAAGGCAAGGGTGGACACCACGGCGAGACGGAGTTTGTTCATTTCGCGATTCCACCACGACAGGCCCTCGTTGTCAAAGTATCGGAGGAGTCCCCTCCTCAGCAACTTTGGCGTCGTTGCGCCCGGTCGTGAAAATCCCGCGCAAACAATGCTTGACTGCACGGGAGGAGCGGGTATTTTCGCCAACTCTCATTATGTCAAGAAAGTGCAGCATTACAGGGGCCAAGCCCGTCCGCGGATCGAAGATTCACCGCCGGGGTCTGGCAAAGAAAAAGGGCGGCATCGGCATGCACGTGACGGCCGTGACGCCACGGTTCTTCCAGCCGAATTTGAAAACCAAGCGCGTCTGGGTTTCCGAGCTGAAGAAGTTTGTGACCGTGAAGGCGACCGCGCGGGCGTTCAAGACGATCTCGAAAAACGGGGCGCTGAAGACGCTCAGCAAAGCCGGCCTCATCAAGAAGGCGTAAGCCTGAACGGGCGGACGTTTCCTGTGGCTCCCAGGCGGGATGGCCTCCGTGCCGTCCCATATTTCGGATCGGGGAAGTCGGCGCTGACGGAGCAGCGCCCTCCAGGATTTGCAGCGGGGCCATATGCCAAAACGGGCGGGACGCCCGTTCCCCCTGTGGCTTTTAGGTTTCGCGCGCCGCCGCCCATCGATAAAAAAATTTGCGCGCCGTGTTGGCGGGTGACATTGCCGCGCGGGCGGGATAGATTTTTTCTCCATGCCGCTCCTTGAAGTCAAAGATTTGCGAACCTGGTTCCCCGTGCGGGGCGGGGTGCTTCGCCGGAAGACCGGAGACATCCGGGCGGTGGACGGGGTGAGCTTTTCTGTCGGGCCCGGACAGACCGTCGGCCTCGTGGGGGAAAGCGGCAGCGGGAAGACGACGGTGGGCCGGACGATCCTGAAGCTGATCCCGGCCACCTCGGGGAGCGTGGAGTTCGACGGCCGGGAGATTCTTCCGCTGGGCGAGCGGGAATTCCGCCCGATGCGCCGCGGGATGCAGATGATTTTCCAGGATCCGTTCGGCTCGCTGAACCCGCGGTTCACGATCGCGGAAATTGTTTCCGAGGCGCTGGAGATCCATTTCCCGCGCCTGTCGGGATCCGGGCGCGCGGACCGCGTCGCCGAGCTGCTCCGGATGGTCGGGCTCCGGCCGGAGATGATGTCGAGATACCCGCACGAGTTCAGCGGCGGGCAGCGGCAGCGGATCGGAATCGCCCGCGCGCTGGCGGTCGAACCGCGGTTCATCGTCTGCGACGAGCCGGTCAGCGCGCTCGATGTCAGCGTCCAGGCCCAGATCGTGAACCTCCTCCAGGATCTGCAGGAGCAGCTCGGGATCGCCTACCTTTTTATCGCCCACGACCTCGCCGTCGTCGAACACATCAGCGATCATGTCCTCGTCATGCACCACGGGAAAATTGTCGAGTCCGCGCCGGTGGAAGCGATTTACAACGACCCGCAGGACGACTACACGAAATCTCTTCTGGCCGCCGTGCCGCAGCTCGCCTGATGCACTCGATCCTCCGCAAATTTCTTCGCATGAACTGGCTGCTGTTCGCCCTCATGATCGGGCTGCTGGTCTACGGCGTCTATGCGATCTACAGCGCGACCTGGATGCGCGAGGTGCATTTCTGGAAATCGCAGACGGTCTGGATCGCGATCTGCCTGCCGATGTTTTTTTGCGTCTCGCTGGCGGACTACCGCTGGGTGCGCTTCGGAGCGGTTCCGCTGTATGTGCTCGGCATGCTCAGCCTGATCGCCGTGATGGTCTTCGGCGAAAAACGCTTCGGTGCCCGGAGCTGGATCGACCTCGGCCCGATGAGCTTCCAGCCCTCGCAGCTGGCGATGGTCGCCGGCATCCTGACCCTGGCCATCTTTCTCCAGAAATCCCGGGCCATGATGCCGTTTCTGAGGATCCTTTGCTGCGCGGTGATCGTCGGGATCCCGTGGATACTGATCCTGATCCAGCCCGATCTCGGATCGTGCATCGTTTGGGTACCGGTGGTGCTGGCGATGATGTTCGTGGGCGGGATCCCGAAGCGCTGGCTCATCGTCATCCTCCTGCTCGGCCTGGCGATGGTGCCGCTGGTCATCCACTTCGGGCTCAAACCGTACCAATACTCGCGCATCACGACCTTCCTGAACCCAGAGGCCGACCCGCAGGGCGACGGGTGGAACATCACGCAGTCGCTGATCGCGATCGGATCCGGAGGGTTTTCCGGAAAAGGCTTCAAGGCGCCGAACACCCAGAACGAACTCGGATTCCTGCCCTCGACCATCGTCCACAACGACTTTATTTTTTCCGTCATGGGCGAGCAGCACGGGTTCCTCGGAGGGGCCGCGTTGATCGGCGCGTTCGCTTTGCTCTTCGTGACGATCCTGAACGTGGCGATCCAGGCCGGAGACGATTTCGGCCGGCTTCTGTCCATCGGGATCGCGATGCTGCTCTTCACGCACACGTTCATGAACATCGGGATGACGATCTCGGTCACCCCGATCACCGGGCTCCCGCTTCCGCTCGTGAGCTACGGCGGGTCGTTTGTGATGATCATCCTCTTCAGCTTCGGGCTCCTGCAGAGCATCTGGATCCACCGCGGCACACTGAGGTAGGAATATGGATCCGCTCCGCGCGTCGACCCGCGGTATTTTTGTTGCGCACGGGGGAGCCTTCCGGTGAGCGAGGGATATTTCTATTCGCTGGTCGCGCCGCTGCGGGTGCCGATGTTCCGCTCGCTCTGGATCGCGACGGTCGTGTCCAACATCGGCACCCTCATGCACGGCGTCGGCGCGGCCTGGCTCATGACCTCGATGACGACCTCCCCGGTCTTGGTCGGCCTCGTCCCGGCCTGCATTTTTCTCCCGGTGTTTTTTGCGGGGCTTCTGGGCGGCGCACTGTCGGATACCACCGAACGGAGGCGGGTTCTGATCGTCGCGCAGTCCGGAATGATGGCCTGCGCGCTGGCGATCGGAATCTGCACGGTGCTCGGGAGGATGTCGCCGGGCCTTCTGCTCGGACTGACGTTCTGCCTCGGATTTTTCAGCGCGATCAACCTGCCCGCGTGGCAGTCGCAGATTCAGGAGATGGTTCCCGTCGGGCATGTCGCGGCGGCAGTCTCGCTGAACAGCATCAGCTTCAACGCCGCGCGGTCGGTCGGCCCCGCTATCGGAGGTCTTCTTGTCGCGGCCTTCGGCCCCGCCTCCGTGTTCTTCCTCAACGCCGCCTCCTTTCTGGGAACCATCGCCGTCCTGCTGGGCTGGGACGGCCCGCCGCACCACGGGAGCGGAAAGGCCGTCTGGGAGAGCCTCAAAGAGGGGTTTTCATTTGTCCGTCACTCGCAGATCCTGCGCGCGCCGCTCGTGCGGGCATCGGCATTTTGTTTCGGCGCGAGCGCGATCCTGGCGGTGCTGCCGCTTCTGGCCCGCGAGGAGCTGAGGACTGGGCCCGCCGGATACGGGATCCTCCTTGCGGCGTTCGGCGCGGGGTCGGTGGCTGTCGCCGGATTCGTGCCCGGGCTCCGCCGCAGGCATCACCCGGATAGGATGATCGCCCCGGCCATCGTTGTCTTCGCGGGCGTGCTCGTCTGCCTGGGGCTTTCCCGCAGCTATCCGCTCGTGCTGGCCGCGCTCTTCGCGGGCGGAATGGCTTGGGTGGGAGTGCTGGTCCAATTCCATGTCGCGGTCCAGATCTCGGCCCCCGAAAAATTCCGCGGGCGCGCCCTGTCGTTTTACCTCGTCTTTTTCCAGGGCAGCATGGGCGTCGGCAGCGCGTTTCACGGATGGCTCGCCAAGCATCTCGGAATCCCCCAGACGCTCGTGATCGCCGGCCTTTTTCTGCTGGTGGGAATCCCGCTGGCCTTCTGGCTTCCGCTCGGAAAAGGCCGTGATCACGAGGCGGCGGCGATCCCGGCGGAAGGAGAATAGTTCAACGACGTATTATCCTTCAAGCAAAGGGCGGAAGATCCGGGCGAATACCAGTTCGCCGGCGGCTCGATCGCGCGGCCCGAGGGTCTTGAACCATACCCATCCGGATTCACCCTGCTTTCGATCAGTGGCGAGGTGAAGAAAAGGGCGAATGAAATTGCCAGTAGATCCAACAAATGCTGAAATGCAGATTGTGTGCTGCGCTCCCAACTCCGGCTGGTCGGGGCCGGAACTCCGACGCCAAAAAGCGTCATGCCTCTACGAACGCCTCGCCCTCAGCCGCGACCAGACAGGGATCAAGCGGCTCGCCAAAGAAGGCCAGATCACCCTGCCCAAGGATGCCAACACCCACGCCAAGGAACACCAGCTCTACCTGCCCTCGAAAGAACTGCTCCGCCAATAGCTCCTCGAATGGAGTCGGCAGATATGACGCGGTCAACTGGAAGACCATGAGCGACCTGATTCCATCACCTGCGCCATCCGGCGGCGAATTTCTGTTTTACCAGTCGGAAGATGGGCGCATCCGGCTGCAGGTGAGGGTTCAGCAGGAGACGGGGTGGCTGTCACTGAACCAGATGGCGGACCTATTTCAGCGGGATAAATCGGTCATCTCGCGGCACATCGCCGCTCACCTCGCAGCCCACCAAATAACAAAAAGAAACCGAGCATGATTGTCCGATGCCCCAACCCAGGATGTGCGATTGATCTGGCTGGCGAAGAAAACTTTTCAGGTGAGACGGTCAAATGCTCTCACTGTGGACAGCGGTTCGTCTGGTCGGAGATTCGCCGAGACTTTGTCATTTATGATTTGGAGACGACCGGGCTGAGCCCGGATGAGGAAGACCTCATCCAGATTGCAGCAATCCGGTTCCGGGATGGGAAGCCGGTGACGGGGGAATCGTTTTTCAGCTACGCGAAACCGCGACGGGCGATCTCCAGTTTCATCACCAGCTATACCGGAATCACCAACGGTGACGTGCGGGGGGCACCGTCCCCATGCGAGGTCCTTGTCGAATTTTCGCGCTTCGTGGGCGGCTCAACGCTCATCGCCCACAACGGCCTGAGATTCGATTCGAAGTTTTTGGCCGCAACCTGCATTCGCGGCAGGGTTGCGAGGAGGGAAGTTCCTTCTATCGACTCGATCTGGCTGTCGAAAGCGGTCTTCGGGAATCAGCGCGGGATCAGGCACGGCCTCGATATCGTGATCGAGCGTCTTGGGATTCGCCCGGATGTCCGGCGTCACGACGCGCGCGGAGACGTCGAGTTGCTCGGTCTGGCGGTTTCCCATCTCTGGCGGCATCTTAAGCTTCCCCACGATGCGGCAGGAGTGCGCCGACACGAAACATCCCTGCCCATACACTGACCATGTCCTGAACCAGATGGCGGATCTATTTCAGCGGGATAAATCGGTCATCTCGCGGCATATCAGGCCGAAATTCTGGGCAAACGCGAACCAGCACCCGGTTGATCACCCCAATGCGGGTGTCTGACCTGAATGGCGCAAGATAAAGCGGGTTGGGGGAGGCTTCATCCTCGCACTTGGTAGCAAGACTTCTCTTTTGCAATCAGAGGCGCGCCACCGCCCCGGGAAATCTCCGAAAATTCCGCGTGAATCCGCGCTCGAAAGGGCTAAAGTTTTTGTCATGAATTTCACGAAGATGAACGGGGCCGGAAATGATTTTGTCGTTGTGGACAACCGCGGCCTCGGGCTCGCGCTGTCGCGGGAGGCGATCGCGAGGCTCTGCGACCGCCACCGCGGGGTCGGAGCCGACGGGCTTCTCGCGGTCGAGCCGTCGGAATCCGGCGCGGATTTCCGCATGCGGTATTACAATGCGGACGGAGGCGAGGCGGAGATGTGCGGCAACGGCGCCCGGTGCTTCGCGCGGTTCGCGGCGCGGCTGCTTCCGCATCCGGCCGGCGCTCTCAGCTTCGACACTCCGGCGGGCCTGATCCGCGCCACGTTTCCGGACGGGCTGGTGGCGATCTCCATGAGCGAGCCGCGCGACCACCGCGCGCCGGAGGATCTCGACGTGGCGGAGGCGGCCCGCACTGTCCATTTCCTGAACACCGGCGTCCCACATGCGGTCGTCTTCGTCGAGGACGTGGAGGCAGTGGACATCGCCCGCGCCGGAGCCGCCCTGCGCTGGCATCCGGCGTTCGCCCCCAAAGGAACCAATGCGAATTTTGCACAGGTCGTTTCGCCGGGGAACCTCGTCCTGCGAACCTACGAGCGCGGGGTGGAGGCGGAGACCCTCGCCTGCGGGACCGGCGTCTGCGCGGCCGCCCTCCTGCACCACCTGGCGACCGGAGCGCCCTCGCCCGTCGCCGTGCGCGTGCGCGGCGGAGAGACGCTTCGCGCCAGCTTCGAATCCAACGCGTCGGGCGGGTTTAAAAATGTCACGCTCACCGGCCCGGCGGATTTTGTTTTCGACGGGGCGATCCCCACGGACTGAAGCCGGAAGATTCTGGTTTGATGTCCGCCGGTTTCGTGGACATGATGCGGCGTGTCCGAATTGGTATCCCTCTACGCATTTCTCACGTTTCTTGTCGAGCTGGCAGGAATTTTTCTTGCGCTGCGGGCAGTGCTCATTGCGCGGACCCCTCAGTCGGCGATCGGCTGGGCGATCGCTCTCGTCATCATGCCGATTATCGCGATCCCGCTTTTTCTGTTTTTCGGAGAGTCGCGGTTTTCCGGATACACCCGCGCGGGAACCGGCGGCTCCGCGCCGCTGGACGATGCGCTGCGGGTGACCGGCCGGCACCTCGACGGCTACCGCGCGGAGGTGAGCGCCCTATGCACCGACGGATCCCGCGTGGCGGAGAACCTGAGCAGGCTGCCGGCTACCGGCGGAAACGCGGTGAGGCTCCTCGTGGATGGCGATGCCACATTCGACGCGATCTTCCGCGAGATCGATGCGGCCCGCGAATCGGTCTGGCTTCAATTCTTCATCATCCGCGACGACGGACTCGGGCGCGCGCTTTCCGCCCGCCTGCTCGCCGCAGCGGCCCGCGGGGTCGAATGCCTCGTCATGTATGACCAGGTGGGATCGAAGGCCCTGCCGAAAATCTGGAGGGAGCGGCTCATCCAAGGCGGCGTGCAGGTCCAGCCGTTCATCACGAACCGCCAGCACGGACGGCACTTCCAGGTCAACTTCCGCAACCATAGAAAACTCGTCATCACGGACGGGCGGGTCGCGTTCGTCGGCGGGCTGAACGCCGCCGATGAATATATGGGACGCAGCAAAAAATTCGGGCCGTGGCGGGACACCCACCTCCGCATCGAGGGCCCGAGCGCCGCCGGATTCCAGATTTCTTTTCTCGAGGATTGGAACTACGCCACAAAATCCCTGCCTCCCTACCGCCTGCGCTCGGCCCCGGCGGGCGACGCCGTCGTGTTTCCCGTGGCCTCCGGCCCGGCCGAGGAATGGGGCGTCTGCGCGGCAGTTTATCTCTCGGTGATCCAAGACGCGCAAAAGCGTCTCTGGCTGGCCAGTCCGTATTTTGTTCCCTCGAGCCCGCTGCTCACCGACATCTGCCATGCGGCGCTGCGCGGGGTGGACGTGCGGATCATTCTCCCGCAGATGGCCGACCACCTGCTGCCGTGGCTGTCGGCGTTCACGTATTATCCCAAGCTCCGCGCCGCCGGCGTGAAGGTTTGGAGATACCAGCCCGGGTTCATGCACCAGAAGGTTCTTCTCGCCGACGACGACTTCGCGATCGTCGGCTCGATCAACCTCGACTACCGGTCGTTCATGCTCAACTTCGAGCTCTCCGCCGCCGTCCACAACCGCGCGTTCGCCGCCGATGTCGAGACGATGTTCCTCGCCGATTTCGACCGGAGCCGCCCGGAGGATCTCCGCGCGTTCGAGGACGGCTCGCTCGCCTTCCGCCTCAAATGCCGGGCCGCCGCCCTGATGAGCCCCGAACAGTAGGCGTCCCCACGCTGTTCGGAAATGCAAGAATATGCACACTGGTACCTTTTCAACATGCCTCCCGAAGCAGGCGGGCG
>JBAXXD010000017.1:0-53839 GCA_037128135.1 Verrucomicrobiia bacterium | reverse complement strand
CGTTCGTGCTGGCGTCTCCGGGCCCGAACGACGGAGCCCGCCGAAACCCCCGCTCCGAAGCCGGCGGCCAGGCACTCCCCGGATCCCGAAGAAAAAAAACCGGCCGCCACGCCGGAGCCAAAGAAATCCCCGGAGCCCTCCGGAACGGCGGACTATATCCTGTTGCCAGGCGAAGATCCCAACCGTCCGTCCAAGCCCACTCCCAAGTCCGCTCTCAGCCCCGCCCAAATTCCTGCGGGAACTCCTGCGGGAACTCCGGCAGGCAGGCCGCCGGACGCCCCGATCCTCGTGGAGAAATCCGGACTCGAAAAAGACCAGGGCATCGAGCCCGCCCCCCAATTCGATTTCGGAGGTCTCTTCAAGCGCTACCGCTACCTCACCCCGGCGGTCCGCCGCGCGATCGACAGCGCCCGCATCCAGCGCGGACGTTGGAAATACATCATCATCCACAACAGCGGCACCCGCCAGGGGAACGCCCGGATCTTCGATGTCTACCATCGCAGAGTCCGGAAAATGCAGAACGGACTCGCCTATCACTTCGTCATCGGAAACGGAAACTCCTCGGGCAACGGGGAAATCGAAACCGGCGCCCGCTGGACGCGCCAGATCAATGGCGGCCACGTCGCCAGCGACTACCTCAACAATATCGCGCTCGGCATCTGCCTGGTCGGCGACCTCAACCGCGACAGCCCGACAAAACAACAGCTCGCCGCGCTCGATGAACTCGTCACATACCTCCGCAGCCGGGTCGGAAAAATCCATGGCAAGCAGGCGATCGTCGAGGGACACAAGGAAATCAACCCGAAGCCGACCGACTGCCCGGGCGACCGGTTCCCGCTCGGCTGGCTTCACCAAAAGTTCCGCTGACCTCCCCGGCGGCAGCTTCCATTGGGGTGCCGTCTTTGATGGACGGTGCGACAATGGATGTCACGGCCGTGACATCCATTGTGAAGTGCCATCTTGGCGTTGGGGCGGGCGATGCGGGTCGTGCCCGGCGTCTTGTTTATTGTTTTGCAGACGGAATTTATCCCCTTGCGGCGAGCCCCCTTTCTCCCTACTTTTCAGCCCTCAAACCCGCACGAACACCAACCAAAATCATCATGGCAGCATCCGCAATAGAAAAAATCCAAGCGATCCAGGACCGGGCGAACCGGGAGATCGAAGCGTTGAAATCCGAAGCCGTATCAGACGTTGTCAAAAGGCTTTCCGAGGCCAAGTCGGCGGTCGCGGACTTGGAGCGGCAATATGAAGAGCTGACAGGGAAGACGGTCAGGGGAGAAAAAGCTGCCGTCGGACGCAAGCGCCTGTCCAAAGAGCAGAAAGAGGCCCTCGTCATTACGGTGGGGGAAATTATCAAATCCGCGAATGGCGGCATCAGCATGGGAGACATCGTGAAGCGGGCCGGCGAGGCGGTCTCGGCAGTCCGTGAAGCGGTCCATCAAGTCAAGGGGATCAAGACGACAGGCAGCAAGGCGACAACGCTTTATCTGGTCAAGTAGCGGGCCCGCATTTTTTCCGGTTGCATCGGGAACTCTTTATGCCAAACGACCAGGAGCGAATCCGGGAGCTGCGGCAGGAGATCGAGCGGCACAACCGTCTTTATTACGTCGAAGCCCGGCCGTCGGTTTCCGACCACGAATACGACAGGCTCTACACCGAGCTGGCCGCCCTCGAAGCCCGGCACCCGGAGCTGGCCTCGCCCGACTCCCCGACCCAGCGCGTGGGCGGAGCCCCCATGGATGGCTTCGCCCGCATCGAGCACCTCCAGCCGATGCTCTCGCTCGAAAAGATTGACGGTGCCGAACACCCGGACGCCAAGGAAGAGCCGGATCGCGAAAAACGCAACCGGCAGCAGGACAAAAACACCCTGATGAGGCTTGTCGATTTTGACAAAACGATCCGCAAATCTCTCGGCCTCGACCGGGTGGAATACGTGATGGAGCCGAAGGTTGACGGGGTTTCGATCGGCGTCCATTACCATCATGGCCAACTCGCCCTCGGCGTCACGCGCGGCGACGGGCGGTTCGGCGACGACATCACCGCGAACCTGCGCACGGTGCGCGCGATCCCGCTGCGCCTGAACATGAAGAACCCGCCCCCGCTCCTCGAAGTGCGCGGGGAGGCCTACATCGCCACCAAAGATTTTGAGAAGTTCAACGCCGCGCTCGAAGCCGCGGGAGAAAAGGCGTTTCCGAACGCGCGTAACGCCACGGCCGGCACGCTCAAGCAGCTCGATCCGCGGCTCGTCGCGCGCAGGCCGGTGAGCGCCGTGTTCTATGCCGCCGGGGTCTGCGACGGGATCGCCTTTGACACGCATGCGGAGATGCTGGAGGCGCTCGCCTCGTTCGGCCTGCCGACCCAGCGCTGCTGGTGGCTTTGCAAGGACATCGGCGAAGTTCTCGCTCGATACCGCGACGAGGTCGTATCGAACTACGACGAAGCGCGCGACCTGCGCAGCCGGCTTCCCTACGAGATTGACGGCATCGTGCTCAAGGTGAACCGGCTCGCCGACTGGACGCGGATCCCCTCGAAGGCGCGCGCGCCCGGCCACGCCATCGTCCACAAACCCATCCCGTGGATCACCCCCGCCGAAACCATCCTGCGCGGCATCACGATTCAAGTCGGACGCACGGGCGTGCTGACTCCCGTGGCCGAGCTCGAGCCGGTCTTCGTCCAAGGCTCGACCGTCTCCCGCGCCACCCTTCACAACGAGGACGAAATCCGCCGGAAAGACATCCGCATCGGCGACTCCGTCGTGATCCGCAAGGCAGGAATGGTCATCCCCGAAGTCCTCGAGGCCGTGCTCTCGAAGCGCCCGAAGGACGCGGAGCCGTTTGATTTCCTCGCGTTCACCGGCGGAAAATGCCCTGCGTGCGGCGGGCCGGTCGCGAAGGAAAAAGTCTCCGCGGGAGATGGGGAGCAGGTCGCCTGGCGCTGCCAGAATGTCGCCGGATGCCCGGCGCAAAAAACCCGCCGCATCGAATACTTTGCCCAGCGCAAAGCCCTCGACATCGAGTCGCTCGGCGGGATCGTCGCGGAAAAACTCGTCGAGCGCGGGCTCGTGAACGAACCGCTCGATCTCTTCGAGCTCACCAAGGATCAGCTTGCGGCGCTCAACCTCGGCACCGCGGACGAGCCGCGCATCTTCGGCGCAAAAAACGCTGCCAAGGTCGTCGAGGCGCTCGAGCGCGCCCGCTCCCTCCCGCTCCACCGCTGGATCCACGCGCTCGCCATCTCGGATGTCGGCGAACAGACCGCCCTCGACCTCGCCGGATTTTTCGCCGACCTGCCAGCACTCGCCGGATCCCCGCTCCTGCGCGAGACCGCCAAGCTTGGTGAACTCAGGCAGATTTTTGACAGCAACAAAATCGGCAACAAGGAGACGGCGCTCCCGGAAGCCGAGAAAGCGGACCGCAAATCCCGTCAGGCAGAGGCGAAGGCGCTCGGAAATCCGATCGGAAAAAGCCTCGTCGCAGCCGGCTTCGCGCGCAGCAATGGACAGGATTGGAAGGCCCTGACTTTGGTGGGACCGGGCACAGCCAGGGCGATCGCCAACTGGGCGGACAGTGAAAACGGGCGGGGCGTCCTCCAGCGGATGTACGAACTCGGGATCGCGCCAAAAGGAAAATCGAAAGCCCCGGCGGGTAAAGCGGAACGGCGGGCTGACCCGCTTGCCGGCAAGTCCTTCGTCCTCACCGGCACCCTGCCCACCCTGAAGCGCGACGCGGCCGCGGCACTGATTCGCGAAGCCGGCGGCAGCGTCACGGCCACCGTGAGCAAAAACACCGATTGCCTGCTGGCCGGAGAAAACGCGGGCTCGAAACTCGACAGGGCCCTCGAACTTGGCGTGAGAGTTCTTTCGGAAAAAGAATTCTTGGAACTCCTGGAAACGGAACCGCTCCGGGAGCCCGTCCAAGCATCGCTGCTTTGATCCCGAAAACCGCGTTTGCGAAACCGGCAGCGCCCGCGAGCCATCGAAACGCTGGCGCCCCGCCCTGACAGGCAGGGGATGGCCCGCCGGGTCGAAGGATCCGAATGCCGGACAAAAAACTTTTTGGAAATAAATTGAACGAGCCCCCCCCGGACGGGTCAAATCATTTGGTTAAGGCAGCAATTCGGGCCACTGCGGATCAGTTTCTTTTGTTTTTCTGATCAACACCGCAGGTGGCCCGAATCTTTTTTCCCCCCAAGAGGGCCCGGCGACGAATTGACGGGGCATGGGAGGGCGGTCATTTTTCCGCAACTATTCGGAAGCCGGCGTGTTGCATCCACCGTCAACACCATCAAGCCATGAAAACCAGACTTCTGATTCCATTGATCGTCACCTGCACTCCGATGCTGTTCGCCCAGTCTCCCGGAGGAACGAATTGCCCGCCGGGCCCACCCCAGGACGGCGGCCAGATGCGCGAGAAGATGAAGGATAACCTTCCGCCCGAGCTGCGCGAGCGGTTCGAGGCGGCCCGCGCGAAGGCGATGCAGGATCCGGCGGTTCAGGAGTTGAAAAAGAAAGCCGACGCGAGCGCCGATGAGTTCCGCAAAGCGATGCGGGCGGCGATGATGAAAGCGGATCCTGGCCTGGCGGAGATCATGAAGGCACAGATGGAAAAGTCCCGCGGCGGGAAGGACGGCAAGCGGGGCGAGCCGCCCGGGTTCGCCAACCTCAGCGAGGGCGACCGCCAAAAACTGAAGGCCGCACACGAGAAGGCCATGAGCGATCCGGCCGTTGTGGCCGCTGAAGCGAAAAAGGCGGAGGCCAAGACGCCCGAGGAACGCCACGCCGCGATGGGGGAATTCCACCAGGCGATGAAGGCGGCCCTCCTCAAAGCCGACCCGACGATCGGCCCGATTCTCGACCAGCTCAAGCCGCCGCAGGGGCCGCTCCCCTCCAAACCCGGCGTGGAATCGGGAACCTGAGAATTTTTAAGGCAGCGCGCGGGCCAGCGCGAGGATATCGGCTTCGGCGTGTGCGGCGGAGAGCGTGATCCGGAGCCTCGCGGTTCCTTTGGCGACGGTCGGATAGCGGATCGCCGGAACGAGGAAGCCGGCATCGAGCAGGTTGGAGGATGCGCGCAGGGCCGCCGCCTCGTCGCCGATGATGACCGGCACGATCGCGCTGGCGGCGCACGGGATTTTCCGGGCCGAGCACAGGCCGCGGATGTTTTGCCAGAGCGACTCGACGAGTTGAGCTCCTTCCGTGGAGGCGAGGATTTTCAACGCGCTTTCCGCGGCGGCTGCAACCGGGGCCGGTGGGGCGGTCGAGTAGATGAAGCTTCGCGCGCGGTTGACGAGGAACTCCCGCAGCAGCCTGCTGCCGGCGATGTAGGCGCCGTGCGCGCCCAGAGCCTTGCCGAGAGTCCCCATCTGGATTTCCACCCGCTCCGTCACCCCTTCGGAATCCGCGAGGCCGCGTCCGTTTTTTCCAATCACTCCGATCCCGTGCGCCTCGTCGAGAAACAGCCAGGCCCCGAAGCGATCCTTGAGCTCCACCATTTCGCGAAGCGGGGCGAGGTCGCCGTCCATGCTGTAAACCGATTCGGCCAGCACGAGGACGCGGTTAGCGGGGTGCTTCGCGCGGGCCCAGCGCAGGTGGCTCTCCAGCTTGTTCAGGTCGTTGTGGGGAAAAACCCGGAGGTGCGCGCCGCTCAGGCGCGCGGCGTCCACCAGGCAGGCATGGCAAAGTTTGTCGAGAATGAGGACATCGCCCTTCGAGCAGACCGCCGGGATCGTCCCCATGGCCGCGGCGTATCCGCTGGAAAAGGTGAGGGCGGATTCCGTGCGCTTGAACTCCGCGATCGCAAATTCCAGTCGTTCGTGTGCGGCCAGCGTGCCGCAGACCAGCCTCGAGGCCCCCGTTCCAAATCCGCCATGCGCCGCCTCCTCACAGGCCGCTTCCCGCAGCGCCGGGTGGTTCGCGAGACCGAGATAGTCGTTCGAAGAAAAATTGAGGATCCTCCGCCCGTTGACCTCGACGCGGGCGGACTGCGGACAATGGACGGTTCGCAGGGATCGGAGCCGCCCGGACGCTTCAATTTCCGAGAGCGAATCGCGCAGGAAATCTTCCCAAATGGACGAGCGGTTGCTGATAGGAAATCGCTTTTCGGGTGTCGCGGGCGTTTGCCCGTCAATTCCAGCCGCAAGCAGCGTTTCCATGCTGGCTTCGTAACGGAATGCCGGGGCGAGGGCAAGTCTTCGCACGCCTCGGCCGGAGACATCGTCGCCGTATTTTCCAACGGCGGCTTCGACGACATCCCGAAAAAACTTCTCGACCGGCTCAGAGGCCGGTCCGGCACGCGACATGCGCCCATGTTTTTTCCTCTCCTTTTTTATTCTGTCCTTTTTTATTCTGGAACTCGCGGGCGCAGGCTGATATTGCTTTAGCTGTGAAAGCTCCCATTGCTTTTTTTGCGTTGATCGGGGGGATTTGTTTTGTTGCACAATCGGCGAGCGGAAAATCCACGCCTGTTGTTTGGTCGGCGGCGGCGACCATTTCGTCCGACAGCGACGTCTCGACCTCCGGCACTCTGGTTTACGCCTATAACATCGGGCCGGCAGGCACGCCGGCGACAACCGTCAACGGGGTGACGTTTTCTTCCTTCGAATTTCCACCGGACGGAACCAATGATACCGTGAGAGTCGGCGATCTCGAGTTCAGCGACGCTCCCGAGTTTCTCAACTCTTCGAGCGACTTCGGGAGCGGGGGCAGCCCATTCACCGATCTGAGCGCCAACTACCAGACTCTCCTTGGCTCCGGCGGACACACGAGCAATCCGGCCACGATGATCGTGTGGCTTTATGGCCTGATCCCGACCCAGGATTATTTGGTGGAAATCTGGGTGAGCAACTCTGCCGGCAAACCGCTTTTCCTGAACACGCAGGCTTCCGGATCAACCCCCGTGTCGCTGTCGAGCACGTCCGGCGATTTGGGCCAGTTTGCGACCGGAACCTTCACCGCCGAATACAGCACCGGCGCATTTCTGCTCACCGCGTCAGGCGGCTCGTTGCCGATGCTCAACGCGGTCCAGCTGCGGGCGGTCCCCGAGCCGTCAACGTGGCTGCTGCTCGGCCTCGGGTTCGCCGCATCGGTCGCTGCCTGCCTGCGCAGGAGAAACGCGCAAGGTCTTGGGCTGTTTGCCCGGTGACATTGCTGTTGCGAGCGCCTGCCGCGCCCGCGCCGCTTCCTGTCCGCCGTTGCCGGGCAATTGCACGAAGCCCAGGAACCCCCTTTTTTCATTGACAATGAAGGGAGGGAGGGGACGATTCGCTCCATGAAATCCCCCCGATCCTTCCAAACCCTCGCGGCGGCGGCCTGCCTCGCGGCGGGAATCTCGATGAGCAACGCCACGATCACGATGGACCTGGTCAATGTCGGCAACGCGGGAAATGCGGCGGACAGCACGACATACGGCGCGGTTTCCTACGACTACGCGATCGGGAAATACGAGGTGACGATCGGGCAATACACCGCGTTCCTCAACGCGGCGGATCCGAATGGGACGAACCCGAACGGAATCTACAATTCGAACATGGGGACGAACCTGAACGTTGCGGGGATCAGTTATACCCCGGGAGCAGCGACGGGGAGCAAATATGCGGTGCTCGGGAGCGCGAACCGTCCGATCACGTATGTCAGCTGGTTCGACGCGGCACGGTTCTCGAATTGGATGGCGAACGGACAGGGAAGCGGGAGCACGGAGACCGGAGCCTACACGTTGAACGGGGCGACAAGCGGGGTGGGATTCACAAAAAATGCGGGGGCAACATTCTGGCTTCCGAGCGAGGATGAGTGGTATAAGGCCGCGTATAACTCGCCTGAAGGGTTAGGAGGCACCTACACGTTGTATCCAACGCAAAGCAACACCGCGCCCGGAAACGTGATCGGAAGCGGAGCCAATCAGTCGAATTTGATTAGAGGAGAAGTTTATTCCGTGACGCGGAGCGGGATCTACAATGCGAACCAGAACTATCTGACCGATGGGGGAGCGTTCAGCGGGAGCGCAAGCTTCTATGGGACATTTGACCAAGGAGGAAACGTGTGGGAATGGAACGACGCTGTGATCTCCAGCTCTGATCGGGGGCTCCGCGGGGGAGCATGGAACAACGGCGTCGGCGGGGCCGTCTATATTCTGGAGTCGACGTTTCGCTACTCCTACGCTCCCACGAACGAAGGCGTTGACATCGGCTTCCGTATTGCCAGCATCCCCGAGCCGTCCACCGTGTGCTTGATCGTGCTTACTGGCGCGGGATGGATGGCCTGGAAGCGCCGGAAAGCCGCGCTCTGAAAACCCGCGAAGCGGGACGGAGAAACTCCCGTGACATCGGCTTCCAGCCGATGAAGATTTCAGGCATGGGCAGGATGCCCATGCCACGAGAACAACCGATGCGCGGCGCAAAAGTCTGCCCTGCCGGTGGCCTTGGTGAGCGATTGCCCGCGTGAAGGCGGAGAAATTACTTGGCCTCGATGATCGCGCGCATTTCGCGGACCGCCTGCGCGATCCCGACCGTGACCGCCCGCGAGATGATCGAGTGCCCGATGTTCAGTTCTTCGAGGCCCGGGAGCGCGAGGATGGCGGACGTGTTTTGATAATTCAGTCCGTGGCCCGCATTGACGCGAAGCCCGGCGTTCACGGCGAGCCGGGCGGCGTGCATGAGCCGCCGGAGCTCGCACTCCGGCTCCGTGGCGTGCGCGTAAGCCCCGGTGTGCAGCTCGACGAAGTCCGCCTGCAAATCCGCCGCCGCCGCGATCTGCTCGGCATCCGGGTCAATGAAGAGGCTGACACGGATCCCGCGATCCTTGAGGCGTGCCACGACCGGCCGGAGGCCATCAAGCTGGCCGCTGCAATTCAGCCCGCCCTCGGTCGTAACTTCCCGGCGGTTCTCCGGAACAAGGCACACGTCATCGGGAACAATATCGAGCGCGATGCGCAGGATTTCCTCCGAGGCTCCCATCTCGAGGTTGAGCTTCGTGGTGATTTTCTCGCGGAGCGCCCGAATGTCGGCATCCTGCATATGGCGCCGGTCCTCGCGCAGGTGGGCGGTGATGCCGCACGCGCCAGCCAGCTCGGCGGCCAGCGCGGCGGCCACGGGATCGGGTTCGGCATTCCGGGGCACCTCGCGGTAGCGGGCCTGCCGGAGCGTGGCGACATGATCAATATTTACTCCGAGGCTTGGCATCTTTTTGGATAATTGCGCCGGATCCGCCTCGCGGCAAGCACGGCTTCCATCAGCGCCCGCACTCCGTCCCGGAGCGGGCGGAGCTTCGAGCCCGGCGCGTCCGCCCACTCGACCGGCAGCTCCAGCACCCGGAACCCAAGGGCCTCAGCCAGCACGACGACCTCGACGTCGAAGCCGAACCCGCTTTGCTCGAGCCGCGAAAAAATCCCGCGTGCCGCGGCGCGGGTGAACGCCTTGAACCCGCACTGGGTATCGGCGAACCGCGTGATGCCCGCGCAGCGGAGCACCCGGTTGAACAGCCTGCCGGCCAGCTCGCGGGCGACCGGCTGCCGGACCGCGATGACGCTGTGCGGGTGGCGTCGGCTGCCCATGAGCACGTCGGCGCGCCCGGCCGCCCGCAGGAACTCACCGACAAACCGCAGCGGGACGCTCAGGTCGGCATCCATGAAAAAAATGAGGTCGCCGCGCGCGAGGAGCATCCCGGTTTTGACGGCGTGGCCCTTGCCGTGGGACGACGGGTTGATGTGGATCCGGAATCGCTCATCCCCGCAGGCGGCCTCGCGCGCCGCGCCCGCGGTGTCATCCGTCCCCGGCTCGATGACGATCAAAAATTCCCATTCTTCATTCGGAAAAGTCCGCCGGATTTCCCGGATCGACGCAGGCAGCCGGGCCGCCTCGTTCCGGGCGGGAATCACAATGCTCACTCGCGGGGCTTGATCCGGCATACGCACTCGGATTATCCCAAGCGTGTGTTTGCCCGTCTGTCAAAGCTCCCTTGGCCGGAAATCGCGATTCTTGCGGTGGCCGTGTTCCTGCGCGTGTGGCTGATCGAGATCAAGCCGCCGCATTTTGACGAGGGGGTGAACGGGTGGTTTGCCGACCAGATGACGGCAAACGGGTATTACCATTACGATCCGACCAACTACCACGGGCCGCTGCATTTTTACGCGGTGTTCCTTTCGCAAACGCTCTTCGGGCGGCACCTGTGGGCTTTGCGACTGCCCGCGATCCTCGCCAGCGTCCTCTGCGTCTGGGCGCTACTCCGGTTCCGCGTGTATTTCGGAAGCCCCGCCGCGCGCCTCGCTGGGCTTGCGATGGCCGTGTCGCCCGCGTTCACGTTCTACGGCAGGTATTCGATCCACGAGTCGTGGCAGGTGCTTTTCAGTATTTTATTTTTATGGGGGATTCTCGGGCTTTGGAAATCCGGAGACCGGCGTTCGTTTTTCACGGCGGTATTTTCGGCCGTCGGGCTCGTGCTGACGAAGGAGACCTACCTGCTCCACCTCGGCTGCTTCGCGCTGGCGGGCGGAGTTCTGTGGGCTTGGCAGCGAGTGCTCCCGTCGGTTCCCTGGAGGGATGGCCTCCGTGCCGTCCCATGTTTCGAATCGGAGAAGTCGGTGCTGACGGAGCAGCGCCCTCCAGATTTTGCAGGGGGGCCATGCGCCCCAACGGGTGTCCCGCCCGTTCTCCCTGAGAGAAGCTTTCCCCCTGTGGTTCCCTGGACAAAAGACGACGCGATCATCGCGGGCGGGATCGCGTTTGTCCTCATCGTGTTTTTTTATTCGGGGAACTTCCTCGATTTTCCGTCATTGCGCGGGCTCTACCAGACATTCGGGGCATGGTTTAAAACCGGCGTGGATGCGGGCGGGCACGAGAAGACGTCTGATGCCATCGGCCCGTTGAACTACTACTGGGTGGCGCTCATGGCCCGCTACGAATGGCCCGCGCTGGCCGGTCTGGCCGCCTGCGTCCGGTATGTGTGGCCGTCGGATGCCCGCCTGCGCTACATCGCGATCATGGCCGGGGGCGTGCTGCTCGCGTATGCGATCATCCCCTACAAGACCCCCTGGTGCATCATCTCGATCCTCTGGCCGTTTTACCTGATCCTCGGCGGGCTCCTCACCGAGTGCGCGGAGCGCTGGAAAAGCCGGCTCTTCCTGTGGGCGCCGGCCGCGCCGCTCCTCGCGGCCTCGCTGGTTTCCGCATGGGGGCTGAATTTCATCAACTTCACCGATGACAGGGAGCCCTACGTTTATGTGCAGACCTACAGCGGGATCTTCACGCTCACCGACCCGCTCCTCGCGGCTGCGGAGAGCGATCCCCGCCAGTATCACATGAGCGGGCTGGTCCTGCTCGACAGCTACTATCCGCTCCCGTGGGTGCTCGGCGATTTTACGCGCGTCGGATACTATAAAAAAGACCAGCCCCCAACGGCCTGGGACGCCGGGTTTATCGCCGTCGAATCCGCCCGCGAAGGCGAGGTCGAGCCGCACCTCAAACAACCCTACTACAAGCGGCGGTTCCACCTCCGCAGCGCGCAGGACGAATGCACCGCGTATTTCGCCGCGCCCCTTTTCCAAGACCGCTTCCGGTCCGCCCCGGAATTTCAGCCCTCCACGCCGTGAGGGACTGCCGTCCGACCGGCGGGCGTCCCGCGTCGGCACCCATGCGGTTTCCCAAGGCGGAAACGGCGAAAAACCCGTCATCAAAACCTGTTGCCGTGGCGATTTCTCGTATAGCCAGGGATCTGTCCATGTGTTATTCACTCGACAAAACGACAAAACATGAAAAAAGCGCTCTTCATTTCCGGTGGCTGGGATGGCCATCAGCCCGAACAGATTGTCCGGATCATCTCCGAGGGACTCAAGCCCTTTGGCTTTGCCTGCGAAATCGCAACCGCGCTCGATGTTTTATCCGACAAGGATCGCCTCGCCGCGTTCGACCTCATTTCGCCCTGCTGGACGATGGGAAGCCTGACCCCGGAACAATCCCAAAACCTTGTTGATGTGGTGCGTGGCGGAGCCGCGATCGCGGGCGTCCACGGTGGCATGGGCGACGCCTTCCGGGGCAATCTGGATTATGAATGGATGGTCGGCGGGCACTTTGTCGGGCATCCGCATGTGGGCGAATACACGGTTCGCGTCAAGGATTTCGCCAGTCCCATCACGCGGGACTTGCCCGCGATCTTCCCCTACAAATCCGAACAATACTACATGCTCATGGATCCCGCTGTGCATGTTCTTGCGGACGCGGAATATGTTTACGAGGGACGCAGTTGCGCGATGCCCGTGGCATGGGTGCGCATGTGGGGCAGGGGGCGCGTTTTTTATTCCGCGCTCGGGCATGCCCCCGAGGAGTTCGCCGCCTTTCCGGCGATGCACACGCTCGCAATCCAAGGATTTCGCTGGGCCGCAGGCGTTCTTTGATCCCGATTGCGTCGGCACCCCCATCTGACTGATACCATCTCTTCGAGTGGAGTGGAACATTGGCTGGAAGCCAATGCTACGTAGCATCGGCATCTTGCCGATGTTCTGAGTCCATTTGTTTTACAGAGTTGGTATGATACCGCATCTTGGAAATAATCGGACTTTGCAGCAGCCAAGGTTTTCTCAGTGCGATGCCCGCAAGGTGGTTGCCGGACGTTTTCTCACGAGCAACGGCTGCTAACTTCGGCCTCCGATCGCGAATTTTATTCCAAGTCGAAACCCTGAATTTATCCGGGTGCTACCGTGCTCGCCTGGAACTTGCAGCCGTCGGAACATCGGCCGCACTGCACGCATTGATAGGAGGAAAGCGACAGCAGCGCCGGCTTCCGGGTTCTATCCACGGAAATCGCCTGGACCGGGCAGGTCGTCTCGCACCGTGCGCAAGCGGCGCAGGCATCGGGATCGATGCGCCGACGGTAAAATGCCACGCGGGAAACCAGGCCGAGCAAAACCCCGAACGGGCAAATGTATCGGCAGAAAGGCCGAGGGATCCACCGTCCGAGAATCACGACCCCGGCGAAAACCGCCCACGCGGTCAGCGATCCCGCCAGAACGATGCCCGGCTCGGAGAAACCGGATCCGGCCAGAGCAATCGCTTTTTGCACAAGCGCATGCCCGGCAAAGAAGAACGGCTTATACGGGTCGAGCAGGCACGGAAGAAACCCGAGTTTCCAGACCGACATGAGCGCTGTCAGGGCGAGCACGAGCACGGGGATGCCGAGCAATTTCCGATGCAGGCGCTCAGGGAGCGGCTCTGCGGATCTTGCGGCCGTGATCTGCTGGACTGCTCCCAGCGGGCACACCGCGCCGCAAAAAATCCGCCCGCAGAGCAGCGCCGCAAGCAGGGGAAGGAGGAACAGGGCCAAAGTAGCCCGCCCGATCAGTTCGGGATGGACGAGAGCCAGCGAGACATTTGCCGTGGTGCCCACCGGGCAGATGCACCCCCCGCGGAAGATGCCGAAATAGAGGAGCGCACAAGCCAAATGAACCCCGACCCAGCGGGACGGACGGCGGGAGAGCAGCAGCCATGTTCCTGTGCCGAGAAGAAGGGCGAGCGCCGCCACATCGGCATACTCCCACCAACGCGAGGGGCAGGGGAAGTCCTTCGGCACATACTGCTCGCGGTAGTTTTGGATCAGGTATCCTTCCGCTTTCCGGCAACCGAGCGGCTCCTCTCCCCGGACGGGCGCGAACGACAGAACGATACACCCCACTGCCAGAATGAAGACCCGGAGCCACCCGACGACAGGCGCAGGAAAAATCATGAGCCCGCCGCATCCTCCACCACGGTGCCTCCCCCGGGAAGATAAAGCCCCCGAAAATCGTTGACGGGGTAGATCGGGACGCGCTCGACAGCGTTGTGCGGACAAACGCGGGCGATCGCGCACTCGTTGCAGCCCAGGCAAAGATCCGGCCGGATGAGCACGAACAGCGACTTGTTTCCATGCTCGTTGCATGCCAGCGCACAGCGCGCGCATCCCGTGCAAAGCGCCGGATCGATCGTGTAGAGATAGGCCCCCGCGGGATCGTCGGAAAACGGCTTTCTGCCGACCGCCCGCCGCGGGCAGACGACCTGGTCGGTGATCGCAATTTTTTCGTCGGGTGTATTTTTGTCGAGCAGGTGGCCGTAGCAGGCCACGCAGTTCGAGCACTTTGTCTGATCGTTCACCGCCTTGACGGCCGAGGGCTTGCGCACGCAGGCGGTCTCGCACAGGCCACAAAATTTGCAGGCCTCCGGTTTGATCTGCCATCCGTAACGGTGCGGCGGCTGGACAAACTCCGCACCCTTCCCCTTGCCCGCCAGCACACGGAGACTGATCCCTCCGAGGGCGCAACCCGCCGCGCACCGCCCGGTCCACTGCAAAAACTGGCGGCGCGTTTTCACGGGATCACTTGGCCTCCCATGGCATGGCCGCCACAAATCCGCCGCCCATCATCGAGGGCGGCAGGTCGCGCGTGGAGAAACCCGCGAGCGCGGCTTGCAGCCGGGCGATATCCCCGGCCGTCATGCGCGTGCGATCCACCATAAAACTGGTCAACGGAATTTTTGCGGTCTCCCCGATCACCCGGAAGTCGTCCGGCTTGGCGATGTCCACCGCACAATCCGCCGAAAGCGCGTAGTTGCTGACCACGGCCGCGTCCACCTTGTGGCTCATCAGCAGGTCGAGGCACTCGATGCAGCTGGCTTTCTCGACGAGCTCCGCCGGCACGACGCCGGCATTGGCGAGGAGCGCCCGCGCCCCCTGATGCTTCTCATACGCATCCGGCCGGCCCATGGCGAGCCGGGCCCCCTTCAAATCCGCCAATGTGCGCAAAGGAGAATCCTTCAGAACAATCACCCGCCCCCAAAGGAACGGGTTGCGATCGGGATCCTGCAAATCGGCGACGCGCACGAGATCCTTTCCGCGGCCGCCGGCATCGCTCATGAGCGGCCACGGCTTGCAAAGAAAGGCATCGAGCTCTCCCGCGGCAAAGGCTTTTTGCAGGTCGTATGGCTCTATGAAATAGCGGAGATCCAGTTCGATGCCATGGCGATCCCTCAAAAGCGCGGCGAATTCCGCATATTCCCGACCCGCGATGTCCTGCACACACGAGCACGCGGTCTGGCGGCAATACACGTCGTTCACGCCGACGGATATTTTGAGCGGCCGCAAAACAGGCCCCGTTTCCGGCGATGCGTGCCGTTGCCCCAGAAAAGCCAGCCCTCCGATGAGGGCCGCAGCGAAAAGAGCCCGTCCGGCGGTTATGTGCAGGAGGGTTCTCAATGGGAACCCTCTTTATTTCCGGACGTATTGCGCGACGAACTGCCTCCCCGTGTTCACGCCGAGGTAGATTCGCCCGCGGGAGTCGGATGCGACCAGGACGCGGTTGCAGCCGGCGACAAGCTCCTTGAGGTTCTCGAAATCCTCCAGAAGCTGGCCGTCCTTTGTGTAGATTTTCACGCGGGACGGATCTTTTTCCGTGACGACTAAGTTTCCATCCGGCAGCAGCGCCGAACTGACGGGATTGCAACAGCCATGAAAGTCCTTGTCGGCCGGCCCCCGCTCGCCAAATTCGGATTTCAGTTTTCCGTTTTCCCCGTATCGCTGGAGTTTGAAGGCGCCGAGATTGGACACCAGGAGGTCACTGTTCGCGGGGTCGATGGCAAAATGAAAAATGCCGCAGCAAAGCCTCACCGGCGGCTTGATCTCGGACTTGAGGCGCCCGGAGCTCGGATCGAACACGCCGATCTTCTGCGTCGAGAGATCGGCTGCATAGAGGTCGCCCTTGTAGAGGTTCGCGGTCTTGATGGACTTCAGATCCTTGATCTCCATGGATCGCTTTTCCTTTCCGTCCCACGAGAAGACCTTGCAGGCAACACCGAGGGGGATGGCGATATTGCGTGTCCTTCCGCTGATGACCCGTTCCTCGACTTTTGTCAGCTCGTTGAAGGCGTAGATCGAGTCGTCATCCACCGCGATGGTCGCGACCCTGGGAAAGCCGGTCTCGAAGGTGAGACGGCATTCCGCGGATTCCGGATCATAAATCGACACCTTGCCGGCCGAGGCGACAACCAGCTCGTCATTCTTGCCGACGACCACTGCGGCGATCGGGCCGAGGTTGTCGTTTTCTCCAAACATTTTTGCGGCGGCATACTTGCCCTTGCCCATGGGTGCCGCGGGTGCCGCCTGAGCGGAGCCGGAAACCTTGCTCTCCGCGGCCGGCTTTTCCGGAGCCGTTGATCTTTGCGAGGGCTTCCCCGTCACGTTGCCGATCTCCGATTTCACGGCTGTCCCTAATGTCTTCGCCTCCTTCCAGGCATCGGTGACCGCCCCTGCTGCGCTTGCAATCGTCGTTCTAACCTGAGCCTGCTGCGCTGCGAGCGGCTCCGGCTTTTCGCGGGCGGGCACAACAATCAAGGAGAGGAGGTCTGTGGCCGCATAATGGACGCGGCCGGTAGCAGCACCGCTCCCGAGCTGCAGTTGTTCGCCCTCCACTCCGAGGACATCAACCGTCGCCCCTTTCGGGAGTTTGACCGCTCCCTTCTTTGTGACGTCGATAATAATGTCAAAGTTTTGCTCGGCGAGCAAATGCACCTTGCGGGGCCAATGGGCCTGTTGCTCCAGGGCTCCAGGCCAGTCGGTCACCTGCCCCGCTGTCCCGGCGGCCTGGCCAGATGCCGCAGGCTGGCATGGGGTTTCCGATTCCGCTGCCAGAGCGGCACCGGAAACAACGGACACAAGCGAAAAAAGCAAAGCGAAAAAAATCCGGCGGATAGGAAATGGCTTTTGGTTCCCTCTGGCGTTGGCCCGGCGTCTGAAGCTGGATGCGGGTGTTCCCATGGACGGAGGTTGGCAAAGCGAACATCGCGAGTCAAGCGCCCGCCTATCCGGGATGCGGCGGGCGCCTCTCCTCGTTTGGAGACTGGGCCTCGCATCAATATCCAGTGCCCGGGCGGGACGCCCGTGCCCCCTGTTTTGCGCTGGCCGCTTATCGTCTGTTGATTTCCAAATGATGGACTGATGCGATGGCGTTAACTTCTCGCCATCGAGCCTCCCCGGCAGCAGGGTCGCTGGAATGGTGAAAAATTTTGAGGAGCTCGATTTCTGCAGCACCCCGCTTGGAGAGCTCGTCCTGCGAAGGCGCAAGATTCCCATGCTGGAGAACGAGGTTGTCTATGAGATCATCCTCAATGGGGAATTTCTGATGAGCAGTCTTTTCCATGCTGTGGAAGACGCACTGGCCGACCTGGGGCTGGCGGCGGCCCAGCCAGGCCCGCTGGATGTGGTGGTCGGAGGTCTGGGGCTTGGCTACACGGCAGTCGCTGCCCTGAAACACCAAAGCGTGAGGTCCTTGTTCCTTGTCGATTTTCTTGAGCCGGTCATCCGTTGGCACCAAACCGGATTGGCTCCGCTGGGAAACAGAATTTCATCTGATCCGCGCACCCGATTCATCGAAGAGGATTTTTTCGCTCTGGCTTCCCATCCAGAAACCGGCTTCGACGCGGCTGAGCCGGGGCGGAAGTTTCATGCCATCCTGCTCGACATCGACCACACCCCGAAGCACTGGCTCAACGAAAGACATGCGTCATTTTACACCCTGGAGGGATTGAAAAGCCTCCGGCGGCATCTGGCTCCGGGAGGGGTTTTTGCCCTGTGGTCCGACGATCCGCCGGACAGCGGGTTCTGCTCGACCCTGGAAGGAGTCTTCACGAGCGTTCATGCGCATACGGTAAGCTTTCCGAATCCCATTCGTGGCGGGGAATCTTCTGGAACTGTCTATGTGGCTGTTTGCTAAAAAAAGCTCCAAAAATCAGGCTCGCTGACCAACCTTCCACTTTCGAGCCAAGGTGATCATCTGTGACCGGCTCAGGGATTTCGCGGAGTATTCCAAGCGTGATGCGTCTGATCAATGGTGCTCGCAGGCAGGCGAACTACCGGGAAAAATCAGGCCGCCGCTGAGCTGGACTTTATCCCGCGCGCCGAGGAATGTCAGGAGTTCTGGCAGGGACATGTTCTCCGCCGAGCAGGTGAAGAACCGTGCGTCGGTGCCAAATTCCTGCGCTGCGATGTCTGTGAGCGTCCCGGCCGCGATGCCCTCCGGGTATTTGTCGACGAGTTCGATGATTTCATGCCCGTGAATTTGTTCGGTGGCCATGCCGGCAGTTTACCGCCCGCCTGGCGGCGCGGGACAGAACAAAAATACCCCGGCCGCGAAAAGAATGCGCCCCATCGTCCCGTAGCCGACCGTGTTGGTGCCATGCCGGCGGTTGAGTTGGTCCACTGCGTCCGCCACGACTTCCGGGGTGATGCGTCCCCCACCGGCTCGTTTTTTCAGCGCCTACTCCGCCGCGCGCAAATCGTAGCACAACAGCCGCTGCGGTTTGCCGTGAACCCCGTCGCGCTGGTTTTGGCAGACGTAGAGCAGGCCGTGGCTCAGGACCGGCGGCGTCCAAGTTTCCCGCGCTGCGAACAGCCGCGTCCGCGCCAGTTCGTGGTAGCCATTGGGATTCAAATCCAGCCAGAGCAAATGCCCGAATTCGCCGAGCGCGAGGCAGCGCCCGTCAACGAGCATAAGCGAACAACGCACCGTGCCGACCTCCACCTCGTGCGGGCCATCCTTGGTCGCAACCGTCTCCTGCCAAGCCGGTTTTTTCCGCCACAGTTCCTTGCCGGTTTTCCAGTCGAGGCAACAGAGAAACGCATCGCCTGGGCCGTGCCCGTCGACGCCATAAAAATTGCCGTCCTTGACCACCGCCGTCATAAAATGCGTGCCGAACTTCGCGTTCGTCCACACCGCCTTGCCGTCCGCGACCAACGCGCTGCCTGCGCCGTAGCACTCTGACACCAGCACCTCGCTGCCGATCACGACCGGAGCGGAGGCATTGACCGACTCGTGGCGCTTGCCGCGCCACGGAAACGTGTAGTCGATCTTTCCGTCGGCCGGGTCGAGGCACAGCAACCCGCCCGTCGCCGGGTCGCTCTCGCCCCCCGCAAACACAAACACGCGCCGCTGCCCGTTCACCGTCGCCGGCACTGGCGGCGCGTAGCTCGCCCCCCACTCGCTGCCCGCGCTCCAGATTTTTTTTCCGGTGGCCAGGTCGAACGCGACCACGCAGGCCCCGGGCGCCCCGACATTGACGATCACCTTGTCGCCCTCGATCAACGGTGTGGCGCCCACACCGAAGAAATTTTGTTTCAGGTTAAACTCCTTGAGGATGTCGTGCTGCCAGCGCACCATGCCGGTGGCCAGATTGAGGCAACGCAGTTGGCCGTCCGCGCCAAATGTGACCACCGCGTCGCCTGCGATGACCGGGCTGCACCGCGGGCCGTGGTTGTAGCCATACCGATCGCGGTAGGCCGTTGGGCTGATGAACCGCCAGAACCGTCGGCCGTCGGCTGCGGCGAGGCAATCGACGACCGCCTGGTCGCCGATCCGGTGAAACAACACCAGCCGGTCGCCCGCCACGGCCGGGGCTGCGAAACCCTCGCCTTTGTTCATTTCCCACACCAGCCGTGGGCCGTCTGCGGGAAATTCCTTCAACAGCTTCGTCTCCGGCGAAACCATATTATTTTTCGGCCCGAGAAACGCCGCCCAATCGCTCGTAATCGCACCCGCCGGGAGCGGTTTCGGCGGGGCATGGAATGTGACATCCGGATTCGGTTCTGATGCGCCGGTCGCCATGGCACCAAGCAGGAAAAGACTGAGAATGCGGGGCAACATCCTAGCCGCTACTCGCACACAAGCCCCGTCGAAGTCAAACCGCCGCGCATCTGTGCGATATCCAAAAACACTTCGCATACGGGGAATCGAATAACGCCTTTGACTTGACCATGTAGGCCGCGGTTCACAAACTCACGGAGTGATGCCGGATCGAACCCATGCCTCCACCGATTCCGCCTGCTGGTGGATCGGGCGCGCACCGCCGAAATGCAAATTCCTAACAGTCGTTGCAGTCATGCTTGTGGGGGCATCCTCGGGCTTGATTTCAGCCGCGGATGAGGTGACGGCGAAGGCCGCATACGATGCGGCATTAAAGGCAGACAGGGAGGCGGAAGCAGCGATCACTCCCTTAAAAGCCATCATGCAAAAAGCCGACGCGGCCTATGCCGATGCGAAGAAAGTGGCCGATGCGAAACGGCAGCAGGCCACCGACGCGAACAATCTGGCGGGGGAACCGGGCGTACGAGAGTTGAAGCGGGCCGAGGACAGCTTGGCCACTGCTCTCAAAGCCCTGACCGACGCGACAAACGCCAAGCCCCCCTTGGACAAAGCATTGGCCGATGCCCAGGCAGCGGCGCTCCCGCTGCAGCAATCGTTCGATGCGGCCGAGAAGGCGGCCAAGGAGGCTGAGGCCATGGCGAAGGGCGCTGCCGAGGCGGCCAACAAACTTGACGACGAAGCCAAGAAGGCCGCGGCTCAAGCGACCGCCAAGCGCAGAGCGGCTGATTCTGCCAAGGGTGCCCTGGCCCGGGCACAACAAGCAGAGCGGAATTTCCAGACCCAGATCGACGCGGCGCCCAAGAAGCTGGGCGAGGCCGAGACACAAAAGAAGGGCGCCGACGATGTCCTGGCCAAAACCAAAGACCAAGTTGCTGTCGCCACGGCGGCTTACCAGTCAGCCGAACAGGCGGCGGCGGCGGCGGAATCTAACGCCAAGCCGGTTTCCGAAGGGGAGAAGAAGCAAGCGGCATACGATGCGGCCTCCAAGCACAAGGCATCGGACGCGACAAAGACAGCTATGATCCAGGCATGGCGAAACGAAACACAATCGCAGTCTAAGGCTAAGACCTCTGCCAAGAACCTGGCAGACGCCCCTGCGCAGAAGAAGGCTGCCGACGATGCCTTGGCCAAGGCAAAAGACCAAGTTGCTGCCGCCATGACGGCTTACGAGTCAGCCGAGCAGGCTGCTTTGGCGGGGGAATCTAACGCCAGGCCGGTTTCCGAAGCGGAGAGGAAGCAAGCGGCAGACGATGCGGCCGCCAGGCGCATGAGAGTCGATGCGGTGAAGGCGGCTCTGATCCAAGCGCAGCAGAACGAACAGCAAGCTCAAGCCAACGCGGCCGCCAAAAATCCTGCCGATGCTCCTGCACAAAAGAAGGCGGCCGCGGATGCGTTGACCAACTCCAAGAACCAAGTGGCCGCCGCCACGACTGCTTTCCAATCAGCCGATCAGGCCCTCCAGTGCGCGGACGCTGTCGTCAAAGTGATGGCCGAGCGCGCCGGCAGGTCGAAGGGGGAGAACCAGAAGGCTGCGGAAGAAGCAGCTGCGAAGCGAAAGGCTGCCGATGCGGCGAAGACGGCGTTGACCCAAGCGCAGCAGAACGAACAGCAAGCGCAGACTCAGGTCAACACAGCCGCCAAGAATCTCGCCGACGCGCCGGCGCAAGAGAAGGCCGCCAACGAAGCGTTGGCAAACACCAAGAACCAAGTGGCCGCCGCCACGAAGGCTTACCAGACAGCCGAGTCGGAGGTGTCGGCGGTGGAGACCAACGCCAAAGTGATAGCGGAGCGCTGCAGCAGGTCAAAGTCGCAGATGGAGCAGGCTGCAGCAGACGCGGTCACAAAACGGAAGGTGGCCGACGCGGCAAAGGTGGCTCTGGCCCAAGCCCAGACAGCCCAAAAGAATTTGCAGAACCTGGCCAACACCGCCGCGCAGAAGTTGGCCCGGGAGGAGGCACAGAAGAACCAAGCAGTCGCTGCTTTAGCAAGCGCCAGGAATCAAATCGCCGCTTCTACTGCCGCTTCCCAAGCTGCCGAGCAAGCCGCCCAGGACTCAGAGAAATCCGCCGGGGAGAAGAATCGGGCCGCCGCCGCCTCGGCCGCCAGGCGCAAAACGACGGCGGATGCCGGGGCTGCTCTGGCTCAGGCGCAACAGGGCGAGCAGCAAGCGCAGGCTCAAGTCGCGGCTGCCGCACAGAAGTTGACCGAGGCGCAGGCGCAGAAAATATCGGCCGACGGAACTCTGGCGAATGTCAAAAACCAAGTGGTCGCTGCCGCTGCGGCTTCGCAGGCCGCCGAGCAAGCTGCCCAAGCCGCTGACGCCAAGGCCAAGCAGGTTGCCGGGGATGCCGCCAAGCCGGACGCGGAGAAAAAGCAAGCAGCCGATGAATTCGTTGCCAATCGCAAAGCGTCCGATGATGCCAAGGCCGCTCTGGCCCAAGCCCAGCAGAGCGAACAGCAAGCGCAGGCTCAAGCCACGACTGCCGCGAAGAAACTGACCGAAGCTCAGGCGCAGAAGAAGTCGGGCGACGAGGCCCTGGCGAAAACGAATAATCAAGTGACGTCCGTGACCACCCTGGACCAGGCAGCCCGGGAAGCGGCCAAAGAAGTCATCCAACTCGACACGGCTGCCAAGCAGTCCGCCGCGGATGCCGCCGCCAAGCGCAAAGCGGCCAATGAAGCCAAGGCCGCTCTGGATCCAAAAGCCAAGGTGCTGGAGACAACGGCAGTTCAGGCCAACAATGCGGCCCAGGAGTTAGCCAGGTCCGAAACACGGAAGAAGTCGGGCGAAGAAGAGCTGGAGAATCTCAAGAAGCGGATCGCGTCGGCTAAACAGACATTCGAGGCGGACGAAAAAGCAGCCCAAGCGGCGGAGGCCGCCGCCGCTCCGTTGAAGGCGGAAGCAGAAAAGACCAGGACGACATATACGGAGGCCACGAAGGTCGCTGACGATAAGAGCGCCTTGGTCGAGCAGGCAAAGACCACGCTCTACCGCCTGGTTTCCGCCCGGCAGGTGGCAAAAATTATGGAGAGCACCGAGCCGCCGGTGCCAACGAACCGGATTGACGAGATCGTGTTTGCGAAATTGAAGGCATTGGGGATCCGCCCCGTTCTCTGCTCCGATGCGGTGTTTGCCCGTCGTGCCTATCTGGACTTGACCGGCATGCTGCCGTCGGCCGAAGAGGCCAAAGCGTTCATCCGGGATTCCGACAAGAACAAACGCGTCGGCCTGATCGACCGTCTCCTCGACCGGTCCGAGCATGTCGATTATTGGGCGATGAAATGGAGTGATATCCTGAAGGTCAAGGCGGAGTTTCCCGTCAAGCTCTGGCCCAACGCAGCACAGGCCTACCATCGTTGGATCTGGGAATCGCTCGCACGGAACAAGCCATATGACCAATTCGTCCGGGAACTGCTCACTTCGAGTGGCGGGAACTTTCGCGATGGCCCTGTCAACTTCTACCGCGCCATCCAGGAAAAGACCCCGGAGGGCATCGCCTCGGCCGTCGGTGTGGCAGTGATGGGCACGCGGGTCCACTTATGGCCGGCAGAGCGTCGTGCTGGCATGGCGGTATTTTTCTCGCAGATCGGCTATAAACCCACCAGCGAGTGGAAAGAAGAGATCGTCTTCTGGGATCCCCTCAAATCGGTCGCCGTTCCCGGCAGTATCGCGCCGGGGGTGGATTCCGTCGCCAAGGCGGTGACCGCGACCAACATGATTCCGCAGGCGCTGACCGACGCGCTGACTGAAGCCGGTCCGATCGCGGCTGTGTTTCCCGACGGCACCAAGACAAAGATTCCACCGAACCGTGATCCGCGGGAGGTGTTTGCCGATTGGCTGATTCGGCCGGAGAACCCGTGGTTCGCCAAAGCCATCGTCAACCGGACTTGGGCGTGGGCGATGGGGCGGGGCGTTATTGACGAGCCGGACGACATTCGGGAGAACAACCCGCCCAGCAACCCCGAACTCTTAGCTTACTTGGAGAAGGAGTTGGTTTCAAGCGGCTACAATCTGAAGAATTTGAAGCGGCTGATCTTTACTTCGACCGCTTACCAGTTCTCTTCGATACAGAGGTCCAAAGCACCCGAAGCCAGCGCCAACTTCGCCAGCTACCATTTGCGACGGGTGGAGGCCGAGGTGTTGATCGACGAGCTGAACAAAATCACCGGCGGTTCCGACTTGTACACCAGCGCTGTGCCGGAGCCGTTCACGTATATTCCCCGCGACATGACTGCAGTGGAACTGGCGGATGGCAGTGTCACCAGTTCCTTCCTGACGCTGTTCGGACGTTCCTCGCGGGCCACAGGGATGGAATCCGAGCGCGTCAACGAGTTGGCCTCGACCCAGTGCCTGCACATGTTGAATTCGGCCGCAATCCAGAGCAAGCTTCAGGACGGGCCGAAACTCGCGGCGATATTCTCCCAAGGCGGCAAACCGAATGAAATCGCCGAGAGGCTTTACCTGACAATCCTCTCGCGGCTTCCGACCGACGCCGACCTGGAGACGATCGAGGAATACGCCAAGAGCGGAGCGGCAAAAGGAAATGGCGTCTGGGTCGATGTTGCCTGGTCGCTCATCAACAGTCCCGAGTTTCTTCTGCGGCATTAATTGCGATGCGGAGACATCATGTTAACATTACGTTTCATGGCACGACAACCGAAGTGGAAGTGAAAGGATTCCGGAAAGTATGAACACAAATCACAATCAAGGCGGCCAGGAGCAGGTCACGCGGCGCGAGGCTTTGCGTCGTTGCGCTTTGCGCGTTGCGGGTGCGATCGCGGCCGGCGGTCTGAGTTCCCGCGTCTTCGCGGCCGAGGCCGTAAAGACGACCCAGCAGAAAGCTGCCGAGCAGAAAGCCGCCGAAGAGAAGGCGGCCCGGGATGCGGCAGCCAAAGCCAAGGCCATTGACAAGAAAGTCCGGATCAAATCGGTTATCCAAATCTTCTTGTGGGGCGGCATGTCGCAGAACGATACCTGGGACCCGAAGCCCGGTTCGGGCTATGACTACATGGGTGATTTTGACAAGGTCATCCCCACCAACGTGTCTGGAATTCAACTTGGCGCGCTATTCCCAAAACTGGCACAGCAGGCCGATAAGTTCTCGCTGATCCGCAGCATGACCCACGGCAATAACGGCCACGAGACGGCGGCCTACCTGATGCAAACCGGCCATCTGCCGGGCGGGCGGCTGGCCTACCCCAGCGTGGGTGCCATATTTGCCTTCTTCAAAAAAGACCAATACAAAGGGCTGATTCCGCCCTACATCGTGATGTTGGAGGCAGCCGGGCGTTTTTCCGAGGAGGGTTTCCTTGGCCCCGCATACAAACCTTTCGCCACGGGCGGCGATCCCAACGCGGCCCGCTTCGAGGTGCAGGGAATCGTCAATAAGGGAATCGACGACGGGCGGCAAAAGGCTCGCCGTGAGCTGGTCGATAAAGTCAATCTTATGGGCTACGGTCTTGCGGACGCTCCGGAGATGACCTCCGCCGAGGCGGCCAGACAGAAAGCCTACGGGTTGATCCTGGGCAGCGGGAAGGAAGTATTCAATCTCGACAACGAACCTGCGGAAGTCAGGGATCGCTACGGTCGCCACACATTCGGCCAGGAATGCCTGGCGGCGCGGCGGATGGTCGAGGCGGGAGTGCCCTACATCACGATCAGCTTCCCGGGTGGCTGGGACACGCATTCCAACCATTTCGCCACCATGCGAAAACAATGCCCCAGTCTCGATCAGGGCCTCGCGACGCTGCTTGCGGATCTGAGCGAGAAGGGCCTGCTCGAAAGCACGCTGGTTTGGTGCACCGGCGAGTTCGGCCGAACACCGAAAATTTCCTGGGAGCCTCCTTGGAACGGAGGTCGCGGGCACCATGGCGCGGTCTTTACCGTGTTGGTCGCCGGCGGTGGATTCCAGGGTGGCCGCGTCGTCGGCTCCTCAGATGTCAAAGGAGAGCAAGTCAAAGAAAGGCCCGTCTACCCGGCGGACCTGCTGGGCAGCTTTTATCTGTTGGCCGGCATCGACGCCACGGCCAAGTTGCCCCATCCTTGGGGGCTGGATGCCTACGTGTTGGACACCGAAAACGAAGGCATGAAGTCGGCCGGACTTTTGGAAGAGATTATGTAGCCAATGACAAGAAATGGAGTAGCTCGTGCGTAGATTCACCAGGCTTCTGCTCGTGGCGCTCGGCATACTTGTGCCTGCGGCCTCCTCAACCTGGGCGCAGAGCCACCAGCACATCGGATACGTCTATCCCGCCGGCGGCCAACAGGGCACCACCTTCCCTATCCGGTTGGGTGGACAGGAGCTCATCCGTGCTTCTGATTTGGTTGTGAGCGGAGAAGGAGTTTCCGTTCGGCTGGTTGATTACAACCGGGTGATGAACAATGAGGAGATGGGGTTGCTCACTCGCCAACTCAGCGAGCTGCAGAAGAAGGAAACGACGATCAGCGACGAGATGGCCTCCAAGATGGCTTCGTTAGAATTCCCCGAACCCATCGGGCCGGATGCCGGACCCAACGCGAGCCCATTTCTCATTTGTCCGATATGTGGCACGGCCAATCCTCTTGACGGCAAGTTCTGCGTCAAATGCAACACAGCGTTGGACAAGGCGATTGTGGTGGGCGGAGAGGCCGCGAAGAGCGAATCTTCTAAGTCTGAAAAGGAAGCGGCCAAGCAGAAGCTGATCGAACGGATCCAGAAGAAATTTTCCGACGACGAGCGCAACCCGGCCGTTCGTTCCCAGACCGAGCTCGTCTTTGCCGAGGTCACGATCGCACCCGACGCCAAACCCGGCCGGCGAGAGATCAGAGTGATCACCAAACGGGGCGTCTCCAACCCGCTATCCTTCTTCGTGGGCCAACTTCCAGAAGTTGCCCGCAGGCCGATGAAGGCCATGCAGCTCCCGGTGCTCGGCAAGGAGCATCTGGCCCAGCGCAAACGGCCGCGGGAAGAAGAGGAGATCCGAATCACCGTGCCCTGCACGATGAACGGCCAGATCGCAGCGGGCGAGATGAACCGGTATCGTTTTCAGGCAAACAAGGGGCAGCGGCTGGTCATCTCCACCAAGGCCCGTGAACTGATTCCTTACGTTCCCGACGGCGTTCCCGGTTGGTGCCAAGCCGTGCTCCGCATCCGCGATGCCACCGGCAAGGAGCTGGCCTACAACGACGATTTTCGTTTCAACCCCGACCCGCTTATCTATTTCGAGGTTCCCGAGGATGGCGAGTATCTGCTGTTCATCAACGAGGCGCTGTTTCGCGGCCGCGAAAGTTTTGTGTATCGCATGACCATCGCTGAACTGCCCTTCGTGACCGGCATCTTCCCGTTGGGAGGCTGTGTGGGTGAGCCGGCCAAGATCGAGGTGGATGGTTGGAATCTGGAAAAGGTCACGATGGGGCCGCCGCCCAAAGACGCAAAACCGGGGCTCCATCTGCTGGCTGCCACCGATGGAAAATTCGTCTCCAACGACGTGCCGTTCGCCTTGGACACGCTGCCTGAATGCTTGAAAAGCGACCCCGTCGACGATCCGTCGAAAGCGCAAAAAGTGACTCTTCCGATCATCGTCAACGGGCGAGTGGAACGTCCGGGCGATTGGGACATCTTTGAGCTGGATGGAAAGGCCGGCGAAACGATCGTCGTGGAAGTGTACGCGCGCCGGCTCGGTTCCCCGCTCGATTCCTTCGTCAAAGTCACCAGCGCGGAGGGCAAGATCCTCGCGCTCAACGACGATCATTTCGACGCGGCATCCGGGAGGAATACCGACCACGCCGATTCCTACCTCATGGTTAAACTCCCTGCCGGCGGAAAGTATTTCATTCACCTCGGCGACACGAGGCAACATGGCGGAAAGGATTATGCCTACCGGCTCCGGATCAGCCTGCCGCAACCTGATTTCGTGCTGCGTTTGATCCCTTCCCGAATCGTCATGCCCGCCAACGGGTCTGCGAAGGTGACGGTCTTCGCCATCCGCAAGGATGGATTCGATGGGCCAATCCATCTGAACTTCAAAGACCTGCCAAATGGGTTCGAATCTCCCGGTGCCACGCTGCCGGCCAAACAAGAGACCGTGGAATTGGCGCTGAAGACCAGCCGGACGGCGATGGAGATGCCGGTCAACCTCGCCGTCGTGGGCACGGCGAAAATCGGTGATCGGGAGGTTGTCCATGAGGTCGTGCCGGCCGAAGACAAGATGCAGGCTTTCCTCTGGCGCCATTTGTTGCCTGCGGATACCCTGCCTGTATTGGTCTTCGATCCCTCCTACCATCCGCCAGCCGACCGCATTCGCCCCCCGATCCGCGACGAAGATCGACCAAAGGATGTGAAGCGCACGCTGACCCGGGCATCGGTCGAGTCGTATTTGAAGCAGATCGAAGGCCTCTACCAAGAGTGGTTCCTGACCGACGAGTTTGCCAACCGCGAGATCGCAAAAACAGAAGCCGGCGTGATTCAATAAAAAAGACAAAAACTGTCCTGCCCCAAGTTTTTGATATTTTTTTAGACATGAACTTTCTCATCGCTCTCCTGCAAAACTGTTCGGTCTGTCCAGCGGCTGGCAACGCGATCATCCTCCTGGCGAGAAAATGATGACTGCGAAACCCATTTTCGTTCTTACCGGCGCTGGAATTTCAGCCGAATCGGGGATTCAGACATTTCGCGGTGCAAGCGGCCTGTGGGAGGGACACAAGGTTGAGGATGTGGCGTCCCCTGCGGAATTTCAACGGGATCCGACGATTGTTTTTGAGTTCTACAACGTGCGGCGCGCAAAAATCCGAGACGCCCAACCCAACGCGGCACACCTCGCCTTGGCGCGGCTGGGAAGGGAATTTCAGGGCACAGTGACGGTGGTCACTCAGAATATTGACGACCTGCATGAGCGGGCGGGCAGCCGCAACGTCATTCACATGCACGGGGAGGCAATGAAGGCGCGGTGCCAAAAATGCGAAGCGGTTGCTGTTTGGGAAAACAATCTGGACGAGACGAGCGTGTGCCCGAAATGTCTGGCATCGGAAAGCCTCCGCCCACACATCGTATGGTTTGGGGAAATCCCCCTCTTCATGGACGAAATTTATCTCGCCCTGTCGGAAGCGGGTCTTTTCATCTCCATCGGGACATCCGGGAAAGTTTATCCGGCGGCCGGATTTGCAGAGGCTGCGTCCAGACAGGGAATCCGCACGATTGAAGTGAATCCGGACTCAACAGAAATCTCCCCACACTTCGATGAACACCTGCGGGGGCCTGCCGGACTGAAAGTCACGGAATTGGTTGAGAGGCTGTTGTCCCCCTGCGCTGAATAGGGCTTTTGGGCGCGGGGGACGCCGCCGGGAAGCCCGATATCAAGCCTTCGCTACCGGGAGTTCGCTCCACCGGGTTGTGAACCCCTGCGACTTGCGTTCCTGCCGCATCCCCCACGCCTGGCGGGTTCCCATCGCTCCGGAGCGAACCGTGTCTTTTCCAAAACGCGAATTGAGTTGGTCAACCGCCTCCTGAAGAGCCTTTCGCGGGGCGGCATTTTTCGGTTCATCGAACAACGAAAGCTGGACGCACTGCTCGGGCACGAGTTCGGTCACAAAGACTCCGGTCTTTTTGTATCGGTGGCCGGGACGGTAGATTTCCCGGAGAAGCGAGCGGGCGGCAGCGATCAGATCGGAAGTGTGGTTGCTTGGGCAAAGCAGAGAGGTCTGGGCCCCGGCGGTGTATTGCGCTTGTGTGGCATGGAATGGGTTTGTCGTGACAAACACATGGACGTTCGTGGCGAGCAGTCGGCCCGCGCGAAGTTTTTCCGCCACTTGTGTCGTGTAGGTGGCCAGTGCCTCCTCCAGTTCCTCAAGCGACTCGACCGGCCGGCCGAAGGATTTGGCCGAGGCGATCCCCTTTTTGGGCGGCGGCATTTCCTCCAGCGTTAGGCACGGGATGCCGTTCAGTTCCCTGGCGATGCGCTCGCCCACCACGCCGAGTTCCCTCCTCACCCAAGCCATGTCCGCACGCTTCAAGTCGCGTGCCGTGTGGATGCCGCCGCGCCCCAGTCTGGCCGCAAGGCGTTTTCCGATCCCCCAGATGTCGGCGCAGGCCACGCTGGCAAGTATTTCGTCGGGGTTCCCGGCAGCGGTCAGGTCAAAGATGCCGTTGAGTCCCGGAGTCTTCTTGGCAAAACGGTTGGCGAGCTTGGCGAGGACCTTCGTGGATGCGATGCCGACCGATACCGGGAGGCCCGTCCACTGGCGAACCTGTGTCCGCAGCTCCTTGGCAAACGACTCGCCCTGTTCGTCGTCGAGCGCCAGGAACGCCTCATCTATCGAATACTCCTCGATGCCAGGAGCGTGTGATCGCAGGACGCTCATCACCCGCGCGGACATGTCGCCGTAGAGGGCGTAGTTCGAACTCAGGACCTCGACGGCATGACGCCGGAAGGTCTCCTTGTTCTTGAAGGCGGGGGCACCCATCGAGATGCCGAGCGCCTTGGCCTCCTCGCTGCGAGCGATCACGCAGCCGTCGTTGTTGCTCAGGATCACGACCGGCCTGCCGATCAAGCGCGGGGCGAACACCCGCTCGCAGGACGCATAGAAATTGTTGCAATCAACGAGCGCGATTTTCATCGGGCCTGATGGATGATAAATGTCACGACGCCCCAGATCACAAGCTCCTGATTCTCGCTGATCTCGATGGGAGGGAACGAATCGTTCCCGGCCTCAAGGAACACCTGGCCGTTTTTGCGCCGCAGCCGCTTGACTGTGAAATCCCCGTCCAGCATGGCGACCACGATCTGGCGATCCGCAGGAGAGAGCGAGCGGTCCACCACAAGGATGTCCCCACCGTGAATGCCCGCGTCCCGCATGGAATCCCCCTGCACGCGTACAAAGAACGTGGCGGCCGGGTTGCGTACCAGGTGTTCGTTCAAGTCGAGAGACCTCTCTATGTGGTCGTCGGCAGGGGATGGGAACCCCGCCTGAACCTTGGCCGACACCAGCGGGATCCGCAGCTTGGTGCGGGCCTCAAAGGGAATGGGGGAGCCGACAGTCATGCCAGCATTCAAAGGCAAGGCGGCGCAATGTCAAACCGGACTAATTTCGACCGCGTGCCCTCTGGAGCAGGGTATCTATCGGTGGAAAATGATGCCCATGCCATGCAGAAGCCCCTTTCGGGAATCCCTTGCGCGGATTCTTCTCTGCGATTACTCACACTCGGATGAAACTTTGGAATCCCGCCTGCAAAACCAGCGCGCTCATCTTTATCGGCGCGGCAATTTTTGTCCTGCATCCCCATCGCATTTTCGCACAGGCTCCGGGCGTTCCGATTGACCGCGACGAAATCCTCATCGCCTCGGACGCCTCCGGCAACGTTTTTCCCGTGACCGCCGTGCTCGCGCAGGACAAGGAAATGGATGGGGCGATCGTGCGCGTGGAGGGAGAAAGCTTCACGCCGCTCGCGCTCAACGACCAGACCGCGCCGGGCGACACCGTTTATATTTTCAGCGACCCGATGAGCGTTGTCGGTTATTTCACCTCGGGATACTCCATGAAGCCGTTCCCGCGCGCAGCGTGAGAATGCTGGCGGAATCGATGAATGCAGCGCTGCCCGCCGCGCCCGCAGTCAAATAGGCCTCCGCCAGAGGTTCGGCATTCCCAGCCCTTGCGACGGCAAAGCAGGGGTTTTGGTTGCCGTTCGCAGCCGCCGCAGGATAGGCTCCGGCCATGAAAAAATCCCTCGGCCCCACGACGCTGCTTTACCCCACGCCGGTTCTCGTGGTGGGAACCTATGACACCCACGGCAAGCCCAACGCGATGATCGCCTCATGGGGCGGCATTTGTTGTTCTCAACCGCCCAGCGTGAACATTTCCCTGCGCAAGGCGACCTACACCTACTCCGCCATCGTCGAGCGCAAGGCGTTCACCGTGGGCATCCCGGATCAGGAGCATGTCCGCCAGGCCGACTATCTGGGCATCGCATCGGGGCGCGACACCGACAAAATCGCCGCCGCCGGACTCACCTCTGTGCGCAGTGAACTGGTGGACGCCCCCTTCATTGCCGAGTTTCCTCTCACGCTCGAATGCCGCCTGATCCACACCGCCGACCTCGGGCTGCACACCCTGTTCGTCGGGGAAATTGTCGATGTCAAAATAGATCCCGAAGCGCTTACCATGGAGGGCAACGCGGACATCCGCAAAATCAACCCGTTCCTCTTTGATCCCAGCGCCAGGGGATACTATGGCGTGGGGGAATTCCTCGGCAACGCGTTCTCCGTGGGCCGGGACATTCCAGGCGGCTCATCGGCCTGTAAGCAGGACTGACAGGCGACATCTCCCTTTCAACCGTTGGCCGCCGCCATGGCCGGGGGAAAAGCGGGCACCTCGGGCAAGCCATCCCGTGTGCTTCCCGGTGCGACTGCCGTTTCTAAGCTAATAACTTATAGTGAAGACTTCCAAAAACGCCAACACGCGCCCGACACGGGCGTGGCTAAAACCGCGCCAGTAGCGCTCCCTTCCTCCATTTTCTTTGCATCTGCAATTCCACATTCCTCTTTTTGGACATCGATCGGGAAATAGCAGAGATGTCGTAGCTTTGCGTAATGACGAACACGCAAAGTTTCGGCCTTTGGTAATCAATTTTTCGGCGTTCATCTACGCTGCAATCATAAGGAAACTGATTTTGCTATTCTGAAGCTGACCGGATAGAAACGACCCCGGCATGCTCAAGCGACCGCTACGCCTCTTCATCACTGTGTGCGCAATCGCGTCCGTGCTGCTCTTCGGCACGACCTGCACCACGATCCCGGACCTGCCCGCCGGGGTCGTGAAACAATCCTCTCAAGTCGCATGCGGGAGGGACAGCGTGACGGTGGACTTCTATTTTCAAAAGCAGGCTGCACCGCAGCCCATGGTCGTCGTGGTTCACGGTTTCAGCCGCAGCAGACGATACATGGCGGGATGGGGAGCGGACCTTGCGGACCACGGGATGATCGCCGCGGTGATGACCCAGCCGTATTGGGCCGGGCATTCCCGCAACGGGGAGGCGATCGCACGACTGGTCGAGCTGGGACGCGCCGGCAAATGGCCCATCGACGCCAGAGGCAACGGCAAGGTGGGACTTGTGGGGTTTTCCATGGGCGGTCTGACGACCCTGCTGGCCGCCGCGAGCCTGTCGCCGCCAGTAGATGCTTGGGTCGGGCTGGATCCGGTTGATCATGCCGGGCGCGGAGGAGAGAAGACGGCACTGGTGAAGGCTCCCGGCTTGGCGCTACTGGCCGAACCCTCGCCTTTTAACAGGCAAGGCAACGCGCTCGCCATGCTTCACGACTATGGCGGTCCCCTTCAGGTGATAAAGGTCACAGGTGCCACTCACTGCGATGCGGAGTCGCCTTCCGACATCCTTGGCCAGATCGCCTGCGGACGGGCGGATCCCATGCGGCACGACCGGTTCAGGTCCGCCACGCTGGAGTTTCTGGATGGGGTGTTCAGTGGTGGTGCCCACACGCAGGTCAGAGTCCATGTTGGACTGGAAGTTGTATTTAAGCTGTGAAAGTGGAAGCCGCCATATTCGATATCGGAAACGTCCTCCTCCTCTTCGACTACATGAAGGCCGCAAACCGGCTGGCTCGAAAGAACGGTCTCGGCCCCCTTCCCGACCGCACCATTATCACCGCCGCCAGCCATGCGTTTGAACTCGGGCGCTCCACACGCGCGCAGTTCCTTTCCGTCGTGCGCCGGGAATTCCACGACACCGGCGAGGAGGAGGAGTTCGTTGCGATCTGGGAGGATATCTTCGAGGAAAACACCCGGATGACAGCGTTTGCCCGCGATCTCTCCAAGAGGATCCCGGTGTTTATGATTTCAAATATCGGGGAGATCCACCACCGGTATATTTTCAGAAAGTTCGATGTGTTCTCTATCTTCCGAGACAGGATATTTTCCTATCTGGACGGTCTCATGAAGCCCGACCCGGCGGTCTTTGAACTCGCTAAGAGCCGCTTCGGCGTCAAACCCGCCGCAACTGTTTACATCGACGATATCCAGGAGAACTGCGCTGCGGCGAGCGCCGCCGGCTTTCTGGGGCTCCACTACGACCAGCGCAGGCAGGATCTCCCCCAGGCATGGGAAATCCAGACCGCCTGATGCGAGCTCCCCGATCAGGCAACCGACTTTTTTCCCAGCGATCGCCCGCAGATCCTTTATCCATGCGGTTTCCCAAGGCAAAACCACTTTGTGAAAATTGGTCGGGGCGACAGGATTCGAACCTGCGACCTCCTGGTCCCAAACCAGGCGCTCTACCAAGCTAAGCTACACCCCGATTCCTCATGATCCTTGCAACCTGATTTCGCGGCCTGAGATCATTGGGACATTTGAAAGCCACAAGAAGCAGAACCGCCAGCGTCAGATTGGAAGAAGTCCAAACCCTCTTCTCTAAGAGAACACAGTTGAATATGCCTTGAAAAAACACCATGGCAAACAAATTCGCGACACCAAATTCGCGGATCTCTCCTGGAGCCCGATGGGTTCCCGGATTCCGATGCGAAAAAACCCTCCCGGCGCAAACCGGAAGGGTCTTTTTTGCTATGTTTCCGTTAGAACGAGAGCGTGACCTTCGCGCCGCCCCAGAACGTGTTGGGGTCGGTGGTGCCCCAGAGGTTGTAGAACGCGTAGCTGTATGCGGCGTAGGCCGACACGCTGATCATGCTGTTGATTTTGACCGGGACAGCCAGACCGATTTCCAGGTTGTTCACGCCGTTGTAGAAGTCCGCGTTCCCGTCGGTAAGCCTCGCGTTGTATTCGAAGTTCACACCGAAGGCGGTCCAGGGTGCCAGCGAAACGATGTCCTTATACACCGGGATCGATCCGTCGATGCGGGCGAGCAGGTAGCTCGAATTCCGCTTGACGGTTCCCGTGCCGCCATCGATGTCGGGCCCGAGGTCATAGTAGTAGGCCAGCGACGGGGTGATCGTCGCGGCGCCGGCATGGAAGGTGTAGGCCGCCTTCACATTGAGCTCGTTCGCATACAGGTTATACCCGGTCGGGAACACGTAGTAGAGGGTATACCCGGTGCTCAGGGCGAGATCGCCGAAGGTGTGCGTGTAGGTTGCTGACAGGTCAAATTCCTTGTAGGAAGTGTTCTGCGTGCCGAAGCCCATCCAGCCTTCGACGGTCAAGGAGTCGTTCTTGGTGATGTTCCAAGTGAGGGCCAGATCGGTCCAGTAAATGCCCGAGCCGTAGTTGCTGTTGTTGCCGTAGGCGCCGTGGGAGAGCACATTCGCGCCGCGGAACATGTAGAGGCTGTCCCAGCCGGTGCTGAGCGCCACGCCATACCACTTGAGCGGCTCCTCGACGATGACTTTGTCTTTGAACGTTTTTCCCTCCCCGGCAAGAAGCGGAGCGCCCGAAAGGACAGCCGCCAAGCTCACCAGCGAAACGATTTTGATAACGAGTTTCATGGTTTTGTTTTTCTTTTGTTTTTGTTTTTGTTTGGAGGACTCCGCCGTTTCCGGCGGGATCCCGATTTGAGCACGCCGATGGCGGCATGTTGATTGCTTGATCAGCAGACGCCGTGCCAAGTATTTCCCTCCGGGAAAGATTCTGGTACAAAACGGGCGTATTGTCCCAAAAAAAGTTTGGAAACGGAAACAGCGGTTGGTCGAGGGTGTGCGGGGAGAGAAAGGAGCGGGATCAAACTGCTCCCGCTATTGATGGGCGTTTCACGGGAACGGCTGCGCAACGGCGGCAAGTTTCGCCGCCAGCTCCTCTTTTTTGAGCGGCTTTGTGAGGAAGTCGTCCATCCCGACGGCGAGGCATCGCTCGCGGTCGCCGGGCATCGCGTTTGCGGTCAGGGCGATGATCGGCACATGAGATCCGGCAGCCGCCTCGACCTTCCGGATTTTTTCGGTGGCCTCAAGCCCGTCCATCACTGGCATGGACATATCCATGAGGATCGCAAAATATTTTTCTGGAACGAACGCTTGAAGCGCGCCTTCCCCATCTGCTGCGAACTCGGGCAGCAGGCCAAGGGCTTCGAGCATTTTCCCGGCAAGCATCCTGCTTCCCCGGTCGTCCTCGACAACGAGAACAATCCCTCCTTCAGCGGGCAGGGGCGACAGGCCCGTTGGGACGGGAGGGCGATGCTCCGTCAGCCCCGATTTTCCCCGATCTGAAATATGGGACGGCCCGGAGCCATTCCCACCAGCACGAAGGGATTCCAGCGGGAAGCGGAAGGTGAACGTGCTGCCTTTTCCGGGAGTCGAGGCGACGGTGATCGCTCCGCCCATGGCTTCGGCGATGCGTCTCGATATTGCGAGCCCGAGACCCGTGCCTCCAAACCGGCGATTGGACTTCGAGTCTGCCTGCACGAACGGTTGAAACAGGCGACCGAGCTCTTCGGAAGAAATCCCGATGCCGGTGTCTTCGACGCAGAAATCCAGAAACGATCCCTTGGGGCTGCGTGGTTGATCGGGTGAATTTGTAGAAGCGGCATCTTGCCGCTTGGGGCTTTCCGGCAAGCGGCAAGATGCCGCTTCTACGGTTTGAGATCCTAATGATTGGTGCGCCTCACACGAGCGGGACGCCCCCTGACCAGATCTCGTCACGCGGAGGCTCACCGAGCCGTCCGAAGTGAATTTGACGGCGTTGCCGAGCAGGTTGATGAGGATCTGGCGAATCCTGTGCGCGTCGCCGACGATCTGCTCCGGGAGACCGGCTGCCAATTCGCAGCGGAGTTCGATGCCTTTTTCCGCGGCGGTTTTTCGGACGGGATCCTCTGCGGTTTTCACGAGGTCGGCCACCGCCAGCGGCGCAACATGGATCGCCAGCGTGCCGGCATCAATACTGGAGAAATCGAGGATGTCGTTGACGATGGCGAGGAGGTGTTCGCCGCTGCTGCTGATCGTCTCCGCATAGGTCTTTTGCTCGCTGTCGAGCCGGGTGTCGGCGAGCAGTTGCGCGAATCCGAGCACGCCGTTGAGCGGGGTGCGCAGCTCGTGGCTCATGACGCCGAGAAACTCGCTCTTTGCTCGGTTGGCGGTCTCAGCGCGGTCGAGAGCCTCAAGCAAATTTGCGTCCATTTCTTTCCGCTCGGTGATGTCCGTATCGCTGCCACGATAGCCGCACAGGGTTCCTTCTGCGTTCAGGATGGGAGAGCCGTTTGTGGAGACCCACACCTGCCGTCCATCTTTGGTCTGTATGGCGTTGACAAGATTCACGAACGGTTGCTTCCGCGCGAAGACCGCGAAGGCAGAGGCTTTGAACTCCTCGCGCTCGGATTCTGGATGCAGGTCGTAGAAGTGCTTCCGGCCCACCAGTTCATCCGGGCGGTAGCCGCAAACTGTCTCGGACACCTGGCTGACATAGGTGTAAAGACCCTGGGCGTCCACCTCCCAAGCTACCGTGAGACTCTGCTCGGCAAGTTGAGCATAGCGGGCTTCGCTCTCCCGGTGCATCATTTCTGCCTGTTTGCGATCTGTAATATCGAGGCAGTGGCCGATATAACCCAGGAATTCGCCATCGTTGTTGTGGCGGGGGGTTCCCTGATCCTCAAGCCATCGGTATTCGCCATCATGCCGGCGGAGCCGGTAGTCCATACTGAATGGTGCGCGCCGGGTAAAGGCTTCAACATAGGTGCGGAAACAGGAGTCCAAATCATCGGGATGAACCCCTTCGGTCCAACCATCCCCCAGTTCCTGCTCCAGTGAGCGACCGGTAAAATCCAGCCAGACCCGGTTGAAGTAATTGCATTTTTTATCAATTCCGGAGGTCCAGATCAAAGCCTGTCCGGAATCTGCCAGCGTGCGGAAATGCATCTCGCTTTCCCGGAGCGTGTTTTCTAATTCTTTGACGCCGGTGATGTCAATCAGCGCGATGTGGCAGACGGGCTCTTCGTTTTCGTCGCAAGCGTAGGTGATCTTCAAATGCGCAAAGAATGCCGTGTCGTCCGGCCTGACCATCCGCAGGTCGCACTCCTGCGGTTGGCGCGTATCCAAGAGTTTCTTCCGGCACAGGTAGTAGAGCTCCTGATCTTCCTTGGAGATGAAGGCGGACAAGCCCCTTCCGACCAGCGTGTCGCGCTTCTGGTGGAGGAGTGTGGCGGCGGTGAGGTTTGCCTCGAGGATCAGCCCCTTTTCGCTGACCGTGCAGTAGCCGACCGGGGCCAGATCGTAGAGGTCGAAATACCGCGCCCGCGTGGCGCCCAAGTCCGCCTGCGCCCGGAGCAGATCTTCGTTCTGCATCTCGAGTTCGATCTGGTGGACGCGCAGCTCGTGGAGCGAGGTTCGCAGGGTTTCCGGCGACAGGGCATCGAGATTCTCCGGCGAGTTGTCGAGCATTTCCCGGAAGGCCTTTTCCGCCCGTTCGCGGAGAGTGGTCGACTGCGGGGATGCTGGGGGCTGCTCACTCATGGGATGCGGCTCTCGGGGACGCAGGGTTTTCCGGATGGGAAAAGAATGAAGAATATCCAATATCCAACAAGGAATTTCCAAGGCCCAAGGAAGACTGCGCGGGTGGCGGCCTTCATGATGGGATATTCCTTGTTGGGCATGGGATATTGAATTCCGGTTATTGGGGTCATGATCATAGTGCAATGCAGGCGAGTTTCGCAGCCAGCTCGTCCTTTTTGAACGGCTTGGCGAGGAAGTCGTCCATGCCGGCGGCGAGGTAGATCTCCCGGGAGCCGGACGTCACGTTGGCCGAGAGAGCGATGATCGGAACCCGGGAGCCGGATTCCCTTGAACGGATGATTCCTGCGGCCTCAAACCCGTTCATTCCCGGCATCCGCAAATCCATGAGGATGGCCAAGTGTTTTCCAGGAGCAAAGGCCTCGACCGCTTCGGTCCCGTTGCCTGCAAATTCCACGCGGTAGCCAAGGCTCTGGAGCATTTTTCCAAGCACGAAGCTGTTGCTCCGGTCATCTTCGACGACGAGCACCGGAAGGGCATCTCTTCCTGTAGTTCCTGTCGTTCCCTGGAGGGACGGGCTCCGTGCCGTCCCATTTTTTGGATCGGAAAAGTCGGCGCTGACGGAGCAGCGCCCTCCAGATTTTTCGACCGGGCCCTTTTTTCCAACGGACGGCACGGCGACCATCCCTCCAGCGGGAACAGCCGCCGGTTCCAGCGGGAGCCGGAATGTGAACGTGCTGCCTTTGCCGGGAGCGGAGACGACCGAGATCGAGCCTCCCATGGCTTCGGCCAAGCGCTGCGAGACGGCGAGCCCGATCCCCGTTCCGCCATACTTCTGGCTGATCGACGAGTCCGCTTGCATAAACGGCTGGAACAGACGGTCGAGTGCTTCGGAAGAAATTCCGAGACCCGTATCTTCGACGGAAAAATCCAGGAGCTCTGTCCCACTCTGCCCGGATCTCGTCACGCGGAGGCTCACTGAGCCGTCCGAAGTGAATTTGACAGCGTTGGCCAGAAGGTTGATGAGGATCTGGCGGATCCTCCGCTCGTCGCCGATAATCTGCGCCGGGACACCGGCTGCCAATTCGCAGTGGAACGCCACCCCTTTGTCGGCTGCGGATTTCCGGATGATTTCTGACGACAATTTCACGAGAGGGGCGAGGTCGAACGGGGCGGAGTGGATCGCAAGCGCACCTTTTTCGATGCTGGAGAAATCCAGGACATCGTTGATGAGGTCCAAAAGATGGATGCCGCTCTCTCTGATCCCCTCCGTGAGGGAATGCTGTTCGTCGTCGAGGGTAGTGTCGGAGAGGAGTTCCGCAAAACCCAGAACCCCGGTGAGCGGGTTGCGCAGCTCATGGGTCATGGTGGCCAGGAACTCGCTCTTGGCCGCCGTCGCCTTTTCGGCCCTTGCCGTGGCTTCCTCAAGCTGGCGGTTGATCTTCAGGATCTCGTCCTGCGCCTGCTTTTGCTCGGTGATGTCTTCCTTGATCGCCAGATAGCGGACCGTTTCTCCCTTGTCGTTCTGGACCGGCGAGATAGTCGCCGTTTCCCAATAGAGCGAGCCATCCTTGCGTCTGTTGTGAAACTCACCCTGCCAGATTTTTCCAGACATGATCGTTGTCCAGAGGCGGCGGTAAAATTCCGCGTCCTGCTCTCCGGATTTGAGCATGCGGTGGGTTTTGCCAACGGCCTCGGCCGCCGTGTAGCCCGTGGCCTTTTCAAAGGCGGGATTCACATACTCGATGTTCCCCCGGATGTCGGTGATGGCGACCGTGTTCGCGCTTTGCTCTACCGCCGCCCGGAGATTGCGCAGGGCCTCTTCCGATTTCTTCCGCCCGGTGATGTCGCGAGCGGAGGCATAGAGATGGTCATGGCCGTCCAGGCTGACTCCAATTCCGCTGATCTCGACATCGATGGCTGCCCCGTCTTTGCGGCGATGGCGTGTCTCGAACACGGCGGGGTGCGCGATCAACTCTCGGACTTTCCCCAACAGCTCTTCACGCGACCATTGCGTGTCCCAATCCGCGACATTGAGATGCAACGCCTCTTCGCCCGTATAGCCGAGCATCTTGCAAAATGTTTCATTCGCCTCCACGACATTTCCCTGATCGTCAAGGATGTGAATGCCATCGCCGGATGATTGCATCAAAGTTTTGTTGCGCATCGCCAGCGCGGTGAGAGCCTTTTCATCTTGCTTGCGCCCGGTGACGTCAATCAGCGCGAAACGGCAGACGGGCGCGCCATTTTCGTCGCACGCGGCGGTGATCTCCAAATGCGCAAAGAATGCCGTGCCGTCCGGCCTGACCATCCGCAGATCGCACTCCTGCGGTTGGAGCGTATCCAAGAGGTTCTTCCGGCACAGGTAGTAGAGCTCCTGGTCTTCCTTGGAGATGAAGGAGGACAAGCCCCTTCCGACCAGCGCATCGCGCTCCCGGCGGAGGAGCGTGGCGGCGGTGAGGTTTGCCTCGAGGATCAGCCCCTTTTCGCTGACCGTGCAGTAGCCGACCGGGGCCAGGTCGTAGAGGTCGAAATACCGCGCTCGCGTGGCGCCCAGGTCCGTTTGCGACCGGCGCAGATCTTCGTTCTGCATCTCGAGTTCGATCTGGTGGACGCGCAGCTCGTAGAGGGAGGCGCGCAGGGTTTCCGGCGACAGGGAATCGAGCTGATCCAGGGAGCTGTCGAGCATTTCCCGGAAGGCCTTTTCCGCCCGCTCGCGGAGAGTGGTCGACTGCGGGGATGCTGGAGGCGGCTCATTCATGGGAGGTGGCGTTTTCCGGAGGGGAAGAGAAAGAGGAATATCCAATATCCAACAAGGAATATCCAAGGCCCAAGGGAGGAATCGCGCGGGTGGCGGCTCTGGCCTTCATCCTTGGATATTCCTTGTTGGACATTGGATATTGAACTCCCTTGTTTGGCGTTGGATCTTGCGTTTTTGTTCCGGCCTGATTCATGTTCGCTCCTTGGAGTTTTTCGCCGTCTCAACACTCTTAAACAAGACTGCGATCAGCTCATCGGTTTCTTTGAGAAGCAGGGCGAGATGTTCCGGCGGCTTGATTAATTCCGCCCGCACGATCACCTTCAGCCAAATCTCTGTTTCACGCAGTTCTTTCAGCGCGATCTTCAGCTTGTGAATGAAATCCGCCTTTGATTCCGCGCTCTGTGCCTCGCCGTAGTTTGGTGCCGGGGATGTTCCGCTTCGCAGCAGTTGCAGGCAGATGTGTTTGCCTGATTTGCTATCCGGCAACGCCTCGGAGAGCTTGATTATCCTCACCGAGAAATCAACTAACCGATCCTGCAGGTCGAACTTTCTGTCCTTCATCCTTGGATATTCCTTGTTGGACATTGGATATTGACCTCCCTTGTTGGACATTGGACGTTGTCTTCCCTTGTCGCGCGTTCGGTGGTGGCGATGGCGTAGATTTTTCCGGCCTCGTCGAGGAGGGCGGTGGAGATGATCGAGACCTCGACGGTCGCGCCGGATTTGGTGAGGCGTCGGGTGCGGTAGGGCTCGAGGATTTTTGCGTGGCTGAGCTTGGCAAGTGTGTCCAGCGCGCCCTCGCGCAGCTCCTGCGGGATCCGGTCGCGCACGTGCATCGCTAGCGCCTCGGCCTCGCTCCAGCCATACAGCCGCACCGCGCCCGGGTTCCAGGCGATCGTGCGGCCCTCGAGATCCTGCACGGTGATGGCATCGCGGGCATCGCGCACGACCACCGCGAGGCGGAGCTGGTCATTGGCCTTGCGCAGGGCTTCCTCCACCTGTTTGCGAGCGGTGATGTCAACAAACGTGAGCACCGCGCCTTCGATCACGTTGTCGAGCGTGCGGTAGGGCTGGATGCGCAGCGTAAACCACTTGCCTGCCGTGGTCCGCACCTCGACCTCTTTTGGCACCAGGGTATCCAACACCTCCTTCACGTCCGCCACCAGGCAGTCGTAGCCGACCAGGTTCGAGACGACGTGGGCCACGGGCCGCCCGACATCGCTGAGGATCAGGTTGATGATCTCGGTCGCGGCCGGGGTGAAGCGCAGGATCCGCAGTTTGAAGTCCACAAAGACGGTGCCGATGCCGGTGCCGGCGATCAGGTTGTTCATGTCGTTGCTGGCCTGCGACAGATCGGAGACCTTGTTTTGCAGCTCGGCATTGACCGTGGACAGCTCCTCGTTGACCGACTGCATCTCCTCCTTTGCCGTCTCCAGCTCCTCGTTCGTGGATTGGAGTTCCTCGTTCACCGACTGCATTTCCTCGTTCGAGGATTTGAGCTCTTCGCTCGAGCTTTCCAGCTCCTCGCACGTGCTCTGGAGGTATTCCTCCTTGGCGCGCAGTTGCTGCTTGAGCGCGGCCACGCGCGTGTCGGACGTGTCGTCGGGCGCATCGGGCGCATCGAGCGGAGCGTCCTCGAGGATGACGAGGTAGAGCGAGGGTTCGTGGGTTGCGGTATCCGTGATCGGGCGGACGGTGAGGTTGACGCGGGTGAAGTGGCTGTTGGTTTTCACACTCAGTCCAAAGACCTGGACGATTTCCTTTGTTTCGACGGCCTTGCGCAGGGCCACCGCCAGTTCCTGGCGCAGCCCCTCGCGGGCCATCTTGAGGATGTTGTTGATGCCCACCTCGCCCGTGGACGGCTCCAGATACATCCCGCTACGCCCGTGAAGGTAGAGGATGTCGCCCTGGCTTTCGACCAGCGCGGCCGCCGCGACGACCTGCTGCAGGAGCGCGTGCTCGGTCATCTCCCTCATCGGGATTCTCGCCGGAAACGCCGGCTTGCCCGCGAGCGGCCGCCGGAGGGAATCCAACGCCGGTGTCGGCTGCGAAAAGGCGAGAACCTCAGCGCGCTGTTTATCGAAATGCCTCTCCTTCCGCTGGTAGATCTTATTTTTCCGATCCTGCGCTTTGAAGAGTGCGTCGGCCTCGCCTATTCCCTCGGACGTGCCGAGGAACAGAAACCCGCCCGGGTTCAGCGCGTAGTGGAAGATCGGGATGAGCCGCTTCTGCAGATCCCCGCCCAGGTAGATCATGAGGTTGCGGCAACTGATGAGGTCGAGCTTCGAGAACGGCGGGTCCTTGATCACGCTCTGCTCGGAGAAGACGAGCAGGTCGCGGATGCCCTTGTGGATGCGGTAGCTGTCGCCGCCGGGCTCGGGGGAGAAAAACCTGGCAAGGCGTTCGGGCGAGACATCGGCGGCGATGCTGGCGGGATAAACCCCGGCCCGCGCCGTGGCGATCGCGTGGCTGTCAATGTCGGTCGCGAACACCTGCACCGTGAAGCTTTGCCTGAGCGCCTCCATCCGCTCCACCAGCAGGATGGCCAGCGAATACGCCTCCTCGCCGGTCGAGCAGCCGGCCGTCCAGACGCGGATCGTCCCGCCTGTGGGCTTGCCCTTGAAAAGCTGGGGGATCACCACTCCCTCGATCTCCTGAAAGGGCTCGCTGTCGCGGAAAAAGTTGGTCACGCCGATGAGGAGGTCGCGGAACAACGCCTCCACCTCGGCCGGGGTGCTCTGCAGGAACTTCACGTAGCCGTCAATCGCCTTGATCTGCTGGACGGCCATCCGTCGCTCGATCCGGCGGCGGATCGTGCTCGGCTTATAGTTGGAAAAGTCGTGGCCGGTCTGCGAGCGCAGCAGGATGAAGATCTTTTTCATCGCGCTCTCGGTCTTTGGCGCGGAGATGGAGCCGGAAGCAGGGAACCTGCCGAACGCGTGCGCGGCGTAGGCGATGAGCTGGGTCGGCATCTCGGCCGGCGGCAGCTCGAAATCCACCAGCCCTGTGCCCAGCGCGCTGCTCGGCATCCCGTCGAACTCGGTGGAGGCGGTGTTCTGGACCATGACCATGCCGCCCTCGCCCTTGATCGCCCGCACGCCGAGCGTGCCGTCGCTGCCGGTGCCGGAGAGCACGATGCCGATCGCCCGCTCGCGCTGATCCTGCGCCAGCGACCGGAAGAAGAAGTCGATCGGCAGCCGCTGTCCGCGCGGCGCGGCGGGCTCGAGCAGTTGCAGCGCGCCGTTCAGGAACGCCATGTCGCGGCCCGGCGGGATAATATAGGCGCAGTTCGGTCTCACGACCATCCCGTCCTCGACCTCAAACACCTCCATGCGCGTGTAGCGCCGGATCAGGTCGCAAAGGATGCTCTCGTGGTCGGGCGCCAGATGCTGCACCAGCACGAACGCCATCTCCGGATTCACATCCGCCGGCATCCCGGAAAAAAATGCCTCGAACGCCTTCAGCCCACCCGCAGAGGCCCCGATGCCAACGATGGGAAAACGATCTTTGCTTGCCTCGCCGGCTGGCTGGCTGGCTTCCGCTTCTTCATCAGCTTCCGGGGGCTGCCCGTCTGCGGGGGGATTTTCAACGACCGCTCGAATTATTTTTTTCATCATCGTGTGCGTGCGACTTACCAGTTCGAGAATACACCGAAGCGGCTGGAATAGCTCGAAAAATATCCCGACAGAAAATATCCTGTTCCCCTATCCCTTGCGAAGGGGAGCGGGATCTGATATGTGATTCCGCACTGCATATGCCCACTTACGAATACGAATGCGAAAAATGCCGGAAAAAGTTCGATGTTTTCCAGTCCATGAAAGACCCGGCGTTCCAGACCTGCCCCGAGGCGAAATGCCGGATGAAAAAATGGGGGAAGGGCAAGGTCCGCCGGTTGCTGGGCACCGGGGCCGGGCTGATTTTCAAAGGCAGCGGGTTCTACATCACGGACTACCGCAGCGAGGGATACAAGCAGTCCGCAAAGAAGGAATCCGGGGAAGCCTCGCAGCCGGCGGCCGATAAATCCGACAAGGCCGACAAGCCGAAATCGGAAGCAAAGCCGGAAGCGAAATCGGAAGCAAAGCCGAAGCCCGAAGCGAAGCCGAAGCCCGAAAAGAAATGAAGGCCTGTTCCTCATGCGGCACGCAGAATGATTTCACGCGGGTATTCTGCGCGAACTGCGGGACGCGGCTTCCCGAGGGGGAGTCGCCGGCCGGGCAGCAGCCCGCCACCGCAACGCCGGCAAGAAGCGCGCCGCCGCTTCCGGCACCCGTCCGGAGAAAGCCGATCAAACCCGCTCTGAAGCGGGCCGAGCACGGGCTCGTCGGGTTGCTGGCGCGCGAATTGATTCTGATGGCAGCCCTCGGGGCCATCTTGGCCGGGATGATCCAGATGGCGCGCGAGCCGGACGGGATCCCTCCGCGCTCCAGCGCAAATGCCGCCGTAGTGCGCGAGACGTTCGCCACCCTCCGTCAAATGAGCGCCTCCCCACGCCCGATCAGTTGGACCGTCAACCAAAATGCGGTGAACGAGTTCCTCGCGACAACGATCCGGATGGAGGCGTCGGATCTTGCGGGGAAAGGGGCGGCCGCAAAATTCCGAAGGTCATTTGTCCGCTTCCAAACCGGGCGGCTGACCCTGGGGGTCGAGCAGGAGTTCCTGGGCCGCAGCCTTTACTTTTTGGCGGATGTCGTTCCCGCGCCCACGGCGCAGGGGATGGAGGCGAAGGTTGCTGGCGGCGCGATCGGGCGGCTTCCGGTTCATCCGGTTCTTCTGCCGAACTTCCTGCGATTGTTTCAGCCGACGATCACCGGCCTCGCCCAACCCCTCGAAGTGATCCGCCGGGCGAAGTCGGTGACGGTTCAACCGGCGGATGTCACGCTGCAATGGGCCGGCTCGCCCTGATCGCCGCAGGCCTGGCGGCCTTCACCGCCGTCGTTGCCGCAGCCGGTTCCCCGCTTTCCGGCCGCACCACCAGCACGTCCGGGCGATTCGTCGTCTACTCGAATGACGCGCTCCGCCGCTCGCTGATCGCCCAGCAGGCGGAGGCGGCCCGGACCATCTGGAATGCCAAACTGGGCGAGGAGGGGAGCGGGGCGAGTCCGATCATTATCCGGGATCTCATCGGGAGCGCCAGGCCCCGCGGAAATCCCAATGCGGTCACCACGATTTTCGAGGGGGATGGCGGAACCCTCAAAGTGCAGACCAGCATTTATGATGCCTCGGTATTGCGCGGGCAGGCACTGGAGCGGGAAATTTACCGCGCGCTCGGTCTCGAGGCGATCTACCGGACCCACCCTCTCAAAGCGGGCAAGCCGTTCCGCTCGCCCCCGGCATGGCTTTTGGAAGCGCTGACCGAGGAGGCGCGCATGCAGCTGGACGGCACGCCGGCCGGAGTCTATGCCGCGCTGCTCAGGAGCGAGCGGCCCCCGAAACTCGAGGACTTCCTCCGCGCCAAGCCGGAGCTGATGGAAGCCACGTCGCTGACCCTCTACCGGACGCAGGCCCTCGCCTTCCTCAAGGTGCTCCAGGGACTGCCGGAGGGCGGACGCGGGCTCGGCGTTTTCCTGTCCTCGCTGGCGCAGGAGGACAGTGATTTCAAATCCCTGCTGGCCGCATTTCCCTCGCTGGAAAACGATGCTTCCCGCCTGGGAAAACTCTGGACGCTTGCGATCGCCCGTGGCTCCGCGGGCAAAGGGGCCGAACCGCTCGGCATGGGAGAAACCAGTCGGGCACTCAACTCCTTGCTCGACCTCTCCGCCCCGCTCGATCCCAAAAAACCGGAGAAGGGAACCGCCACGGGCGCGGCCGCATTTTCTCCCATCGCAAAATCCGATGGCGGCCCCTACCTGATGCGGCAGAAAGCCGCCGAGCTCTTCGCGCTGGAGTTCCGCGCGCACCCGCTCCTGAAACCGGTGATCGCCGAATACCGCAACATCACCACCCAGCTCGCCCAGAAACCGCGCAAAAATGTCGCCCGGCAACTCGAGGAAAATGGAAAAATCCTCGACCTCCTCCTCCGGCGGTCCGGACAGGTCGACGATTACATGAACTGGTTCGAAGCCACCCGGCTCGATTCCCCCAGCGAAAATTTTCTGGATGCCGGCAACCCGGCGGCTCCGGAAAAGCGATCCGACCCGATCAGCCGCCACCTCGACGCGATCGAGAACCGCGGCTGGTAGCCGGCTCGCGGAAATTCGCTTGGCTCCGAAAGAGGCGCGCCTTACCGTTGCCCCCATGCAAATCACACGTCTCTGGCTGATGTTTCCCGCCCGCTTGATCACCCGCCCGATCCTCTGGGAGCTGGCAAAAAAATTCCAAGTGGTGACGAATATCCGGCAGGCGAGCGTCACGAAGGAGATCGGGCTGGTTTCCTTGGAGCTCGACGGCGATCGCGAGGAAATCAAAAACGCGATCGCTTGGCTCGAGGAGCAGGGCATCAAAGTCGAACCGGTCGAAATCAACACGATCGAAGGCTGACCCGAAGGGAAGCCCGGCGGCGTCGCTTTCCGAGAAACAGCGATTCCTTGCAAGAAGCGCGGCGGCCGCTATAATGAAAAATTGTTTATGCACCTGAAGACGAGAAGTTCCTTGCGCTCGGCTCGCCGCTGGCTGTCGGCTCTTGGGGCGACGCCGTTGTTTTTTTTGGCGATGCCCCTTGCGGGGTTTGCGCAGGAGGTGATCGTCGTGCCTCCGAAGACCAGCCTGTGGGAGATCGCGGTGTCGGGGGGCGTGGTGATGATCCCGATCACCGCGCTGTCGGTGCTCGCCGTGATGCTGGTGCTGGTTTATTTTGTCACCCTGCGGCGGGGGGCGGTGGCCACCGCGCGCTTCATGCAGACGGCCGACGCGCTGCTCAGAAAAAAAGATTACCTCGGGCTGCTTGCGATCTCCAACCGCCACAATGAAGCCGTGGCAAAAATCGTGCAGCGCACGCTGGAATTTCTCACGAAGAACCCGCGGGCGACGATCGCCGATGCGCGCGAGATCGCCCAGACCGAGGGCGCGCGCCTGGCCGGGGCGCTCAACCAGCAGATCACCTACCTTGCCGACATCGGCACGGTCGCCCCCATGCTCGGGCTCTTCGGCACGGTGCTGGGGATGATCAAATCCTTCACGGTTGTGGCCAGCGATATCGCCGCGTCGCGCCCGATGCTGCTGGCGCAGGGGATCTCGGAGGCGCTGATCGCCACGGCGGCGGGCCTGCTGGTCGGGATCCCGGCCATGATGGCCTATTCGTTTTTCCGTGGCCGCGTCCAGGCCAGGATCTCGGATCTCGAGGCTGCATCCACCCAGCTGATCGCGTTGCTGGGCATGGGGATGTCCGGACGCCCGGAATGACAATCCGCGCCACCGCAGGGTTTTTGCTTGCCGCCGTGGCGGCGGCCCATGCCCAGCCGGTTTCCGGCGAGCCGGAAGTCCGTCGCGCCATCCCCATCAATGCGCCGGGCCAGCTCCAGATCAACCGGGTGGAAGCGGCAATCCCCGTCTTCCCCGCCGCCATGCCCACGCCGGCCGCCACGCCGGGCGAGGCCTTCCGTCCGCCTCCGCGCGCGGAGAGCACTCCCCCGGCCGATGAGGAGGGGAGCATCCGGATCGCTCCCTCGGGGGCAGCGCCGAACCGCAATGAGGCGCTCGACATCGCGAACAGCCTGTATGCGCGCAAAATGTATGACCTCGCGGTTCCGGAATACGAGCGGTTCCTGATCTCTTCGAGCGGAAGCGCGGGACGCGACTCCGCCCTGTTCCGCCTGGCCGAGTGCCACCGGATGCTCGGGAATCCCTCCGCCGCACGCGGGGCATACGAGAAGCTCGTCATGGAATTTCAAAAGGGCGAGTTCGCGGGAGCGGGGGCCTACCGGCTCGGCGAGTTCCTTTTCGCGGACAAGTTCTACGATGCGGCGCACGCGCAGTTCCAGACCGCCGCGCAGGAAGCGAAGGACGGCGAGGTCCGCCTCACCGCGCTGTATTTTTCCGCGCGCAGCCTCGACTACCTGAAGAAGGAATCCGCGGCGCGGGCGGGCTACGAAGCCGTGCTCGCGGTGAAGGAAAAAAACCCCTACCGCGACCATGCGCTGATGGCGTCCGCAGACATTGATGTCCGCAGCGGCAGCAAGGAGCAGGCGCTGGCCGCCTACGAGGAGCTTGCCGGACAAGCGGGAAGCCCCGCCCTCGCGGTCGAGGCCGCGGTGAAAGCCGCATCCCTTGCCGCCGAGCTGGGGAAAAACGAGAAAGCCCTGGAGCTTTTCGACAAAGTTATCGCCAGATCCGATGCCGGAGATTGGAAGCCGGCCGCGGTGATCGGTGCCATGCGGCTGCGCTACAAAGCTTCGGACTACCGGGCCGTGGTCGCGATGGCACCGGCCGCCGACGGGCTCTCCGCCGCGCCCCGCCAGGAATCCCTCCAAATCCTCGCCGCCTCGCACCGCCAGACCGGCAACAACCTCGAGGCCCGCAAAACCTACGACCGCCTGTTCAAGGAATTTCCCGACTCGCAGGGGGACGCCCGGTTTCAACGCCTCGTCAGCCTGTATGCGCTCAAGGACAAAAATCTCGTCGCAGAAATTGACGCGTTCCTCGAAATGACGACAAGCCCCAAAGAGCGCACGCAGGCGCTCCTTCTCAAGGCGGAGGTCCTCTTCAAGCAGGCCGACTACGCGGGGGCCGGAAAAGTTTACGAGGCGCTGCTGGCGCGCGAGCTCTCCGGCGACATCCGCGCGGAGTCGCTCTACAAGATGGCCTGGTGCCTTGCGGCGACCGGAAACCACCCGGAGGCCGCCGCCGCATATTCGGATTTCCTCTCGAAATTTCCTGACCACAAGCTCGCCCCGACCGCCCTCGCCCAGCGCGCGCTTTCCAAGGAGGCGAACAAAGCCTTCGACTCCGCGATCGAGGACTTCGACGCCATCGCGAAAAAATACCCCGGCTCCAAAGAACACGAGCTCGCGCTCCAGCACAAAGCCCTCATCTTCGGACAACAAAAAAAATACGCGGAAATGTCGCGGACGTTCGGAAACCTCCTCGCAGAATTTCCCAAAACCGCCGCGGCCGGGCAGGCGAACTTCTGGATCGGCTGGGGCGCGTTCGAGCAGAAGGATTACAAAAACGCGATCGCAAAGCTCGAGTCCGCCCGCTCGCTCGACGCCGCGCAATACGCCGAGCGGGCCACCCTGCGGATCATCCTCGCCCACTACTACCTCGAGGACCGGGCGTCCGTCGCCCGCGAGGCCGAAGGATACCGGGGCGGGAACCTCCCTTCCGAAATCACCCTCTGGCTGGCCTCAAAATATGTGGACGAGGGCAACTACGCGAAGGCCGAGGCACTCCTGCTCCCGCTCTCCGCCAACCCTGCCGCCCTCCCGCCCGAGGCATGGATCCAGCTCGCCGAATGCCAGATCCGCCTCGGAAAATTCCGTGAGGCGCTCGGGCCGGCGGAAAAATTTCTTTCGACCGCGCGCGATCCGGCGACCCGCTCCCGCGCGCTTCTCGCGGCGGCTCGGATCCGCATCGGCCTCAAACAATTTCCCGCCGCCGCCGCCGCGGCCAACGAGGCGCTCCTCCTCCAGCCGGAGGGCCGCTTGAACGCCGAGGGCCGTCTGCTTCTGGGCGACATCCTCTTCGCGCAATCCGATTACGACGGGGCCGCCCGCGCCTACATGACGGTCTCCGTGCTGCTCGACGACCCGTCCATCACCCCGCGCGCTCTTCAGAAGGCCGCCGAGGCCTACCAGCGCGCCAACAACCGCTTCGAAGCGGAAAAAGCTCTTGCCGAACTGCGCCAAAAATATCCAGATTTCCTCCAGCCGGAAAAACCTTTGAAAAACAAATCATGAAAGCCGCCCTGCTGATTCTTTTCTCCGCCGCCGCAACCCTGATCGCCGGGGACGTCGTCCTGCGCGACTTCCCGCTGCCGGAAATCAAGGGCGCGATCCGGATCCCCGAGGGATGGACCACGACCGCCGAAAACGAGGACGGGATTTTTGTTTACCACTTCGGCAAAGCCGGGAAGTCGGAGGTCGCCCCGATCACGCTGAGCGTCACCACCAAAGTCCCCGAGCGCACGGAACAATCCCCGTCGGCCTACGCCGCCGCGCTCGTGGACACGTCGCAGGATGACGGCCCGTCCGCCCCGGTGCAGAAGGGCGAGATGTGCAGCCTGCCTTCGCTGAGGTCGGAATACGATTTCGACGGGGATGCCGGCAAAAGGCGCGCGGTCAACATCGCCATCCCGAACGACAAGACCGGCACCCTCTATTTCTTCGCCTGGCAGTTCCCGAAGGATGAGCCTCTCGAGTTCGAGGCCATCCGGGAAAAAATCCTCGCGGCCGTGAAATTCGATCCGGCGTTCTGAACCGGCACATGCGAAGCCTCCTGAAATTCCTCGTTTTTGTCGCCCTGGCCGCAACCGCCGTCGCGATTCTTTTCTTTTGGAAAACGTCGGCCCCCGCGGAGGCTTCCGCCCGGGTCCCCGACTCGCGCCTCGCCGAGAGCGACCGCGAATTCACATCGCTCGTGGGCAGAATTCTGCCCTCGGTCGTGAGCATCAACGTGCTCCCGCCCAACGCCCCCGATCCGCTCGGCGCCCTCCTGCGGATCCCGCCGGCGGCCCGCCCCGGCACGCCGCCCCAGCTCGGCTCCGGCGTGGTTGTTTCCAGCGACGGCTACCTCGTGACGAACTGGCATGTCATCGAAAATGCCGGGGCCGTCGAGGTCAGCATGAACGACGGGCGCTCGCTGCCGGTCAAATTTGTCGGTGCCGACCGCCTGTCGGATGTGGCGGTGCTGAAAATCGAGGGAAGCAACCTTCCGGCGCTCCCGTTCGGCGACTCCGACGACGTGCGCATCGGCCAGACGGTCATCGCTGTCGGAAACCCGTTCGGCCTCCAGGGGACGGTCACCAAGGGCATCGTCAGCGGCAAGGGCCGGATGATGAGCGAGGCCGATAACGAGTTTTTCCAGACCGACGCCCCGATCAACCCGGGCAACTCGGGCGGCCCGCTCGTGGACATCAACGGAAAAATCATCGCCCTCAACAATGCCGTCATGCAGCATACCGACGGCATCGGGTTTGCCATCCCCGCCAATACCGTCCGCAGAATTTTTGAAAACATCCGCGACCACGGGCGGGTGATCCGGCCGTGGTTCGGCGTCGTCATGCTCCCGATCACCCCGATGCTGGCCGCACAGTTGCACCTCCCGGATTCCCACGGGGCCCTCGTGCAGGCCACGCTGGAAAACTCGCCGGCCTCGCGGGCGGGCGTGAGGCCGGGCGATGTCATCCTCACCTTCAACGCGCGCCCGGTCTCCACATGGAAAGACCTCCGCAACCGGGTTGCCGAAACCGAGCCCGGCCGCGAGGTCACCCTGGGGATCAGCCGTGCCGGGAAGCCGCTCACTCTCCGCGCCACCATCGAAAAACAACCCGGCGAATAGAACTTTTGTTTTTTTGCGGATCCGATAAATTTCCATTCCTTGTGAATTCCTCCACGCCCGGTTCTTCTCCGATTCCCCGCCAGCCGATGGGGGCGACATTCGCCGTCTCGGTCGGGATTCTCGGGTTTTTTCTCGTCCTCCAATTTCTAGCGGTCGCGTGGTGTTTTCTTCCGAAGCTTCGCGACAAGGTCGTGGAGAGCGCGACGGTCGAGCGGGTGCAGCCGGTGGCGGAAGTCCGCCCGGCGGTGGTCGGCAACACGGCGAAGCCGGAGCGGTCGCAGCCCGACCCCGCGCTCGTTCAAAAAATCAGCCGGCTGGTTGCCGATTCCGATCGCTCTTTCCGGGTCGGGGATTACGAGGCTTCTCTCAAGGGCATCAACGAAGCGGCGGCCCTGCTGCCTGACGATCCGGGCATCCTTCTCCGCAGAGCCCGCCTCCTCGAGAACATGCAGCAGCCTGCGGAGGCCTCCGCGGATTACGCCCGCGTGGCCGGCCTGCCAGGCCTTCCCGCCGATCTGCGCGCCCAGGCGGAGAAAAAACTCGCCCAGCTCGGCGGGGCGGTTTCCGGCACTCCCCCTTCCGCGCACGGCCAAGCCGTGAACGACGCCCCTCAAGGATCCGATGTCCGCGATGAAATCGGCCTCCAGCCGGGCTCCAGCCTCGGCATCACGGATACCCGGCTGCGCGACGGCTCCCCAGGAATCAAAATCCTCCGGATCGCGATCAAGGCCCGCCCGAAAATTTCCGTGGATACCCGCCAGATGAAACTGCACGTCTTCTTTTACGAGCAGGATGAGTCGGGGGAAGTCCAGCTCACGGAGTCCCAGGTCGTCTCCCAGTGGATCAGCCCGCCGGTCAACTGGGCGGATAACGAGCCGGAACTCCTCGACGTCACCTACATCCTGCCGGATAGCAATCTCCCCGGCAGCGCCGCAGCGAACGGATCGCCGGGCAGAAAGTTTGTCGGATATATTGTCGGCGTCTATTACAACGGCGAGCTTCAGGACACCCAGGCCGACCCGGGCACGCTCGCCAGAAAATTCCCTCTTCCGCTTTATCTCAAGCAAGAAGCCCAATGAAAATACTCATCGTTGACGGCGCGGTCGGTGCTGCCGAAAATCTGGAAAAATCCTTAACCTCTTTTGGATGGACCGAAGTCGGTTCGGCTACGAACTCGGACGATGCCATCGAGTGGATCAACGTGCACGGCGGATGCGATGTCCTCGTCACGGAGGTTTTTCTCCAGCCCGCCGACGGGTTCACTTTGCGCGAAACCATCCAGCCTCACCTGCCGGACATGAAGGCGGTTTTCACTTCCGGACACGATCTTTCCGTCCATGCCGATCGGATGGCAGGCTGCCCATCCCTCAGCGCACCGGTGGACGCCGCCGCGCTCGATGCGATCATCCGCCAACTCACCGTCGCTCCGCCGCAAACCTCCGCGCCAGCCGCTCCCCAACCCGCTCCGGAAGCGCCTTCCGCGACACCCCAACCAACTGCACAGCCCGTCGCGGCACAACCAACTGCACAGCCCGTTGCCGCCCAACCGACTCCGCGTCCCGTGGCCGCGCAGCCTGTCGCCGCCCAACCGACCCCGCGTCCCGTCGCCGCGCAGCCTGCCGTCGCCCAACCGACCCCGCGTCCC